>JBGSRQ010000087.1:0-18980 GCA_041737515.1 Rhodobacterales bacterium
CAGCACATCGCGGCCCACTGTAACCCCGCCCGCCAGCCGCGCACCGGTGGCGATGTGCACATTCGGACCGATCCGTGCATCGTGATCGACAATCGCGCCGGTGTTTATGATTGACCCCGCGCCGATCTGGCTGCCAGTGCCAACAACTGCCCCCGCTGCCACAAACGAACCTCCGGCAAGCCGGGCCGAGGGTGAAACGACAGCCGCTGGATGCGCCACGCTTTGCAGAAACGCCTCCCAGCGCAAAACCAGCTTTCCGCGCCGTTCGGCACCTTCGGCATCGACAAATCCGATCCCCAGCGCCAGACCGTGCCCCATCGCGACCAGATCCTTCAGCGCCTCGTCATCGCCCAGCCAACGGCCTATGATCGCCTGATCCGCCGCCCTCGGGGCCACATGGCCCGCCAGTGTCAGACCGCAAGCCAACACCGCCTCGGCCAACACGCGTGCGTGGCCACCGCCGCCAAGGATGACGATGCCTGATCCGGCTTCAGCCATGAAAATCGTCAGCACTCAGGGGGGTGTCTGCCGCAACAGCCCGCCCCAGACTTGCGCCGATCACCAAGGGCAGAAAGCGCGGCAAAAGCCCTGTGCCGGGGCGCACGATCTTGACATCCTCGGCGCGCAACACATCGCCCGCCGCCAGATCGCGAACCGCAACAATGGACCGGCGCGCAACCTTTGCGGTGCCAAGCTCGGCTTCGGTCGGGTATTTGCGGCCCGTGCCGATCGCCGCCTCGATCGCGCGGATACCGATCACGAAATCGGCAAAATCGGACGGTTCCATCGAGGCTTTGTGGTCGGGCCCCGGCAGGTTCTGATCCAGCGTGATGTGCTTTTCCACGATCACCGCACCGCGCGCCACGGCGGCCCAGGATATCGCGGCCCCAACCGAGTGATCAGACCACCCCACGGGCAGCGCAAAGGCCCGTGCCATCGTGTCCATCGCTGCCAGATTGCAGTCTGACGCGTCGGCAGGATAGTTCGATACGCAATGCAAAAGTGACACCGGCACATCACCGCCGGTGCGAATGGCGGCCAGCGCGTCTTCAATCTCGGACAGGGTGCCCATGCCGGTTGAAAGGATGATCGGCAGGCCCTTCTTCGCGATGTGCGTCAAAAGCGGCAGATGCGTCAGATCGCCCGAGCTGATCTTGAAGGCGTTCACGCCGACACGCTCCAACAGATCGGCGGCGGCTTCGGAAAACGGGGTGGACAGGAATGCGATGCCCACCTTTTCGCAATAGGCGCGCAGTTCCGCGAACGTCTCCTCGGGCAGCTCCAAGGCCTTCAGCATCGAATACTGGCTGTCGGCATTGGCCGTATTCGCAACCTGATAGGCGGCTTTCGCGGCGCTGCGTGTCACCAGATCATCGGCGAAAAAAGTCTGAAATTTGACCGCATCGGCACGCGCTGCAACCGCCGCGTCAATCAATTGGCGCGCCAGATCGACCGAACCGTTATGGTTCACGCCGATTTCGGCGATGATATAGCAGGGGGTCTTTGTCATACGCGCTGATCCAGTGATTTGGTGCTGACAACATGGGTGCGGGCGAAGCTTTCCTCGACCGACGCGATCAGGGTTTTGAGCCGTTCGATTGACAAGGTGGCCGCGCCTGTGCCCGCCATGATCGCCTTGAGGTCGGTCATGAGCGCGGGGAAGCTGGCGGGATCTTCGGGCGGCAGATAGGGCACGCGCTGCAGGCTGGCAAAGCGGGTGGCATGGACGGACTCGCTGGCGCCCACAAATTCCTCATACGGTTTTTCGCCCGCGGTATCCAATGGGGTCAGCAGCACCGGCCATTCGCCGCGTGCCGAAAGTTCACCGACACGCGCCCGCGCCTCATCTTCATCGCGGGTGAAATAGGGCGTCAGGTTGCGCGCGTTCAGGAACCAGCCCGCCACATCCTGCAACAGCGAAAGATGCGTCGCGGGGTCCAGCGAGGGTACGCAGATGCCGCGATCCTCACCCAAAAGCCCGGCCAGCGTGCAAAGATGCCCCGATTCCGGCAGCGCGACAAAGAACCGACGGCAGCCTTCGGGGCAGGCCATCGGTTGCCCCAGTTCAAGCCGCAGCTGCCAGCTTTGCAACAGCGAGCCGTTCGACAAGGCCACATTCGCAAACCGGGCCGATGTGATGGCGGTGGCGTCATTCCACCCCAGCACGGGCGAGAACAGCGCGTGTTCCATCAGTCGCTTGGTTGCCCCCATCATCGACGACGGATTCGCGGCCTTGTCGGTTGATACACAAAACAGTCGCTTCAACCCCGCCTTGCCGCGCACAAGGTCGGCCAACCGATCCAGTTTCAGCACATTCGTCTCTAACATCGCCAGAATGGAGTAAGGGTCCTTTTCCGAACGAACGTGTTTGAGTGCGGCAAAGTTCAGAACGTAATCATAGCCGTGTTCCTGTGCCGCCAGCCAAAGCCGGAACGGATCACCGCCGTAATCGAAGGGCAGCGTCAGCAATTCCTCGACCTGTAGTGGCGCTGGTGCCGATCGCAGCGCGCGCACCACTTCGGCCAGACCGTTTTCGTTGTGGTCAATGACATGCAGCACCTTGGGTCGGAAGCTGGCAATCACCCGCAGAGTCTGAAACCCGATGGAACCCGCAGCACCGATCAGCAGCACCCGCGACCCGCGCAACATGGCAGAAAGCTCATTCTCGGCCGCCGCCATATCACTGGCAAAAAAGCTGTGCGACCGGCCGACGATGCGTTCTTCAAGGGTGGAAAGGGAAAGGTCGATCACTGCTGGTTCCCCTCGTATATCGACTTGGCGCGGTTGAAATCGACGATACTGCCAATGTCGATCCAGCGGCCCGCGTGCCGATAAGTGCCGCCGCGCATGGCCTTGGCGCTCAGATCGGTGAACAGCGTCGGCAGGTCGTAAAACACCCCGCCCGGCACCAGATTCAGGGCCGATTTCGACACCATATAAATGCCCGCGTTGATGTGGAAATACATCGTGGGCTTTTCCTCGGCTTCATGGAAATCACCGGACTCGGTCGTTTTGACCACGCCGTAGGGCACCGTGTAACTGTGTTCGCGCACCACCATCGTGGCATCCCAGCCGTTCTGATCGTGCGCCTCGCGCAGTGCGCCCACGTCCAGATCGTTCAGAATGTCACCGTTCAGGCACAAGAACGGATCTGACAGCGTGGCCGGATCAATCAGCGACAAAGCGCCGCCCGTGCCCATGCGCTTGGTTTCGTGGATATATTCGATGGAGACGTTCAGATCGGACCCGTCGCCGTAGTGATCCTCGATCATCTCGGACAGGTAGTTCACCGAAAGGATGAACCGGCTGACCCCCTGATCCCTCAGGTGACGAATGATGTGGGTCAGGATCGGCTTGCCTCCGATGGACAGCAGCGGTTTGGGGCAGGTGTCGGTCATCGGTGCCAGACGCGAGCCAAGGCCGCCCGCCATGATGACCGCCGTCAGGTCCTGCGGTGACGACGAAACCCACAGCACATGCAGCGCCGCAAGCTGGCCGTCCTGCACCACGGGCAGGGATTCGACCCCGCGCCTGTGCATCATCGACCGCACGTCGGCCCCCGATAGCCCAGGTTCGGTGACTTGGGCATTGCGGTTCGTCGCATGTCTGACCGGATCATCCAGATCGCCCTGCTGGGCCACATAGCGGCGCAAATCGCCGTCGGCCACAACGCCCGCAAAGCCACCTTCGGCGGTCAGCACGGGAACCAGCCTCAGGCCTGCCGCGCTCATCACTTCCATCGTTTTACGCAGGGTGAAGTCTTCGCGCACACAGATCGCATGCAGTTCGGCCCCGGTGTAGGTCACAAGTTTCATGTCAGTTCCGCCAGTCCGCCGTCAAAGCCGCTGTCTACATCGGCAAAGCGCTTGGGGGAAGCGATATAGGTCCAATCCAGTTCCCCAAGGATCCGGCCGATGCGCTGCGCACTGTGCCCGTCGCCGTAGGGG
This sequence comes from Rhodobacterales bacterium, assembly GCA_041737515.1. Lineage (GTDB taxonomy): Bacteria > Pseudomonadota > Alphaproteobacteria > Rhodobacterales > Rhodobacteraceae > JBBQZP01. The sequence continues at coordinate 3,948 of JBGSRQ010000087.1, forward strand.
TTTGTGAACCCCGCAAGCCCTGCACGAAAAGAGGGGTCAGCGGCTTGGGTGATACAGGCGGTGATCTGGGCGTCGGACGTGCCACAGTGCAGCACGTTGCGACCGTGGAAGCGCGCCTTTTGCCGGTCGCCGATATCGACCACGGGCAGACAGTAGCTGCCCGCCTCGTATAGCCCGGAGGACGAATTGCCGACCACCAGCCCGGCATGGGCCAAAGCGCTGTAGAACCACGCGACCCCAAGATTTCGGGTCACGAAATGGCCTTTGTGGCGGGTGGCGGCGTCGGTCACGGCCGCGATGATCTCGTCCGCGCCGGGGTCGGCGTTCGGATAGGTGTAGATCACCTGCCGCCCGGTTGTGACCAGCGCCTGCACCATCGCGCGGGCCATCGGTCCGGTGCGGTCAGGCGAGCGGGTTTCGGGGTGCAGGGTGGCCAGAACGTATCCGGCTTGCAAGCCTGCAAAGCCGAACTGGTCGCGCAGCGCCTCGATGGGTTTGACCGGCGCTTCGCGCACGCCGTCCAGCCCCAGTGCACCCACGGTGAAAATCCGCGCAGGTTCTTCGCCCATCTGCTGAATACGGCGTGCGAATTCGGGGATATCGCAGAAATGCAGAGCGGCCAGTTTCGTCAGCGCGTGGCGAAACACGTCGTCCATTGCGCCTTCGCTGACGGAGCCGCCGGAAAGATGCGCCACCGGCAGGTTGTGGGGCACACAGGCAAGGCCCGCCGCAATCGCCTCGAACCGGTCGCCCAGAATGATCACCAGATCGGGGCGCGGGCCTTGCGCAATGGCATGGCCAAAGCCCGCCACCTGATCCGCCATCGCGGCGACGGTGCCTTGAGGGGTGTGACCGAAGCTTTGCGCGATGATCTCGGCCCAGACGGCAAAACCCGAGGCCTTCACATCGACAACCGTCATTCCCCCCGCCGGATCATAATGCGCGCCGCCGATCCACAGGCCCACGTCAAAGCGCGCATCCCCGGCCAAAAGCTGCACCAAGGGCCGCAGGATCGAGAAATCCGACCGCCCCACGGTGACAACCGCGATGCGGCGCCTAGCCATTGGTTCGGGTCCAGAAAGCATCGGCGGCGTCAGTTACCTGCGCCAGTTCCGCCTTCGTAAGGTGGGTGGAACAGGGCAGGGGGAACAGCCGCTGCCACAGATGCTCGGCCACTGGCATCGGTGTTGCGGGTGCGCTTGCATAGGGCAGTTGCAGATGGATCGGCTTCCAGAACGGACGCAGATCAACGCCCGCTTCGTTCATGTGGGCGCGGAAGGCGTCGCACAACTCGGGTCGATCGCCCGTGTACCAGAAACCCGAGAACCAGTGCCCGTTGCGGCCGAAATCGGGGGTCGGGAAGGGGGCGAGGTCGCGATGACGCGCGGCTATTGTGGCGTAATGGGTGTGGAGTTCGGCTTTGCGGGCCAGAAACGCCTCCAACCGCTCCAGTTGGGCAACGCCCAAGGCTGCCTGCACGTTTGTCATCCGAAAGTTATAGGCCACGATGTCGTGGTCATAGGCCGCGCCAACCCGACCGGTCGAAATCAGGTGCCTGACACGGCCCATCAGGGCGGTGTCGGCGGCAGCAATCGCCCCGCCGCCGCCACAGGTGACGGTCTTGTTGCCGTTGAACGAATAGCACACAGCATCGACCCCAGTCGCAGCAATCGCTACGCCATCGCGGGCCGACGTGCCCAGAGCCGCCGCCGCATCAACCACAACGCGCAGCCCATATTCGCGCGCAAGGGTCACGATAGCGGCGAAATCCAGCGCCGCCCCCATCACCATGACCGGCATGATCGCGCGCAACATCCGGCCGGTTGTCTTGTGACGGCGCGCGCCCTGGTGTGGCACGGTGTCCGACTCGATCATCCGTCGCACCAGTTCCAGATCCAGCGTCCAGGTGTCGGGCGACACATCGGCTATCCAGACCTCGGCCCCCGAATGGCGCACGGCGTTGGCCGTAGCAATAAAGGTCAGCGACGGGATGATCACCAGATCGTCCGCGCCAACGCCCAGACTTTCCAGCGCGATCTGCAGCGCCGTGGTGCCGGTGCACAAGGACACCGCCTTTTCGGTGCCCGAAAGCGCCGCAATTCCCGCCTCGAACCGGTCAACGAACGGTCCGACCGTCGAGACGAAGGTAGAGGTGATACACTCCTGAAGGTAGTCAGCCTCGCGGCCCTGCAAGTTTGGAATAGCCAGTGGAATTTTCATCGTTTTTTGCCCTGGGCGATGCCCGTCTTGCCGCAGCGCACGTCTGGCCCTTGGGCCCGCGGTCGCGCTGACGGCAGGTTTCACGCCAGCTATACTGTGCGCTTGGCCAACGTCAATTGGCTTTGCCACCGGCGAATTCACGCTTGGCGGTCGATCAATCACGGTTGAACTGACCCCAAGCCGCCACTAAGGGTTGCAGAATCCAATCGGAAGAAGGGTTTGCATGACCGGCATTTTGCGAAAACTAGGGTTCTACGCCAGAACCTTCCGGTCGATGAACGGCGCAGAGCGTCGGGCAGTGTTGCGCCGCGTGGTGCCCGATAGTCCTGTCCGGTTTGTTACCCGCAAAGTCGGCATCTATTTTGTGCGGGCCGTCGAAATTGTGTTCGGTGCAAAGGCCGCAAACGCGGTTTTCTGGCGCATGTGGTCCAGCGTCAACGGTTGGCGCAATACAGAACGTCGTCTGACGCAACTGGCTCTCCGTGCCCCGGAAACGGTTGACGGCTTTGTGGAAGAGGGCTTCAGACGCGGCTTTGATGTGACGGTTCTGAACGGTTTCGTGTGGAACCGGCACAGCCGGGCGAAGTTGGCGCAGCTTCTGGCCGAACCGGGGCTGATGGATGATCCAGGGATGCAAAAGCGCGTGTCCGGCAGCCAGCGCTATGCTGCGGTTCTGGTGACATCAGCAGCACGGCTGTTGGATGAGGCCGAGGCCCGAAGGATTGCGACGCGCGTCTACAGTTTGCAACCTGCGCTCACCGACGTCTACTTCGCCTTGATCGACAGTGCGGGAACACGGCTGGCGCAGCCGCCGACCGATCCGGATTTCCGGGGTATTCTGCAAAGCGGCTTTCGCACCAAATGCGCGCACCGGTTGATCATCACCGACGATCACGCGCAGCCCGAATCCATTGTATCGCTGTTTCACAACGCCGAGCGGGTGACGCTGATCGCGCTAAGCGACACGTTCGGCAAGGCGGATTTCGCTCCGTTCATGGCCGGCACCGGGGTCAAGGAACTGATCGTGGAACATATTCGCAGTCGGGCCACACGATTTTCGCACGATTACATTGTCAGCCACCGCCAATCGCGCGATGTGGCGCTTGCCATCGGCGCAAGATTGCGAGCGGTGCCGGGTCTGGCAGAGCCGTCCGACATTGGCGTGATCGAAGTTGCCGTCGCCGATCTTTTGCATTTTCAAAGCCTTCGAATTCGCGCGGTCGAGTTGCTGCTTGCTGATACGAGCTTTGATCATATTGTCATCGCCACCGACAAGCACGACGGACAGTCGCCCTTTATTCAGGGATTTGCCGGCGTGGCCGGTTTGGCAAGTGATCCGCGGGTTGAAGTGATCTCGATTTCGGATGCGCTGGATCAGCGGGCACGGTTTGGTCAGTGTCTTGCCAGTATTGTGAAGCCGGTTCCGCCGGTGTCGGCGACCCTGGACTGGGCCCCGCCGCTGCCGCGCCTGCTGGCGGATCTGGAGTCGGCGGCACAGCAGGCCGCAGGACTTTTTCCGATGCCGGACGGTTTGCCGACCAAACCGGTCGTTCAGATGTTTACCACCAGCAACACGGCCTACAACGCTTCGACCGTCGGTTATGCGGCTGCACTTGCCAAGGACTACAAGGTTACCATCGTGCATGCGGGAGCGAACGCGCTGGAACTGGAGGATCAGGTGGCGGCCAACGGTGCCGCGATCGAGGTTCTTCCGGTTTCCACCAACTTTGCCACCGCCCGAATGTTGAACCGCTGGCTGCAGACGGTGATGCTGGATGAACAAAGCATTCTGCCCGTAGATCCGGCCAGTTATGCCCTGCGGATAAATGTGCCGCGCATTGCATCGGCCATCCATGCACAACTGATTCTGGGCCGCAGTCTGACATTTTGGTATCAACAGCTTGCCAAAGCCAAAGCGCTGCCTGATATCGTGATTGTCGCACCGCAGCGCGCCCCGCAGGTCATGGCGATCATTCCGGTTGCGCGACGCAATCAGGTGCCCTCCCTGACGCTTGAGGCGCACGGGCTGAACGCAAATTACAGCCGGTATCTGAACATCGGGACCGATTACTATGGCGTCATCGCCGAGCAGTTTCGGGCCAGTGCCAGCGCCGATTTCAAGATTGAACCCGCGCGAACGGCCATCGTCGGGACACCGCGCATCGTAGCCCCTAAGGATCACGATCCCGCAGCGGCGCAGGCTATTGCCCGAAAGAAGATGACGGCCGAAAACCGGATCGACTTTGATGCCTTCAGCGGAACCGTCAGCTTTTTCTGCCAACCCTCCGCGTGGGAGCATATGGAAAAGATCGTCGGCCTGCTGATCAGGGCGGCGGAACGGCTTGATTTGCAGCTACTGCTGAAGGCTCATCCGGAAGAAGCGCCCAGCCGGGTTGCCGCTTACCGCGCGCTTGCCAAGGCGATGGGTGCGCAAAACCGGATGCGGATCGTCAACGTGCCGCCGCAGGTGCTGGTTGCAGCCTCGGATGTTGTGCTGACGGCCTACAGTGCTGCGGCACTGGACGCGGCGATTCAGCAGGTGCCAGTGGTGTGTCTGACGAGCGGCGATGTGGATTACCCGGTTGATCAGCATTCCATCGTTGGCGCCCCCCTTGTGCGAAATCTGGAGGACCTGACCGAAACGCTCCGCGCCCTTCGCGTCGATCCCGAAGCTGCGCGCAAACGGGCGGGCGCGTTCCTGACAACTTCTCCCCAGTTCGTGACCGGCCCGGCACCGCATCTGATGAGGTTTGTGCAAGAGATTCTGGCTACACCCGCCGAGGACCGGTTGCGCCCAGCGGACAGCTTGCCGGACAGCTATTTTCTGGCAGAACCCCACCCGGTTTTCCCGGTTTAGACTTCAGCGCGGAAAATCGTTGGTGTCATAGCGTGGCAGGGTCAGCGGATTGTGCTGAATCAGATCGGCCGTTGCCACCTCGGTCGTCAGGCCCAATGTGCAATGGCGGCTGCGCAGCACGTCCAGCAACCCGTCATTCCAGCCACCATAGGGGTAACACATTGCCCAATAATCATCGACGGGAGACCCGATGTCGCGCAGAAATTCAAGGCTGCGGTCCACCTCTTGTTCCTGTTGGGTCTGCGCGATCCGGTTCAGCCAGTAATGCGACGCGCCGTGTGATCCGAAATACATCCCGCTGGCCTGCATGACCTTGGCCTGCGGTTCCGAAAGATACAATTCCGATGCAAAGGCCGACTCATCCGCCGTGACGAACCGGGCGAACAGATCGGTTGCGATCTGGTGGCGCAGATCTTCGGGAAGAACCGTCTGCAGCATCCTTTTGATGTAGATCGTTTCGGCATCATCAAACCGGTTCGGTCTGGCCCATTCGGCGCGGTAGGTTTCAACCGTTTCCAGATGGTATTGTGCCCGCGCGTCAGAGATCGCCGCGTCAAGCGGTGCTGAAATCCGCGTTGGATCATCGACCGCGCTGGCCAGAATGAAATGCACCCGGTTCACGTCCAGAAGCCGGGCATGACGCACAGGATCGACGGGCGCAAAGAATGACCCCTGAATGCCCCGGTCAAACAGAACCGGAAACGCCAGCGCGTAATGTTCGCAGTAGGCATCATCAAAGGTCAGCAATGCGGCATTGTCCGGCAAAGCCTCGCCCGCGCGGATTGCACCGACCACATCTTCCATCCGCACAAAGGTGTGGTGTTCTGCCAGATGATCCAACTGACGCAAGAAGCCCGCATAGTCCAGGCCCCGGATTCCCGGATAGCGGGTGCGCGCGAAATCGCGAATATAGTGATACATTACGATTGTCAGGTCTTTGGCCATCGTTCCGCTCCGGTTTTGGGCATTCGGTGCATGTTCGGCTTGCGCAACAGGATGCTGATGTCCCACACCACACTTCCTGCGGCGGATCAACATGCGAGTGTGCTTCGACAAGCCCGGCGGCACGGTCTATACGGGCAGATAAATACCGCCCAGGGACCAATCCGAACGATGTCAGACGCCTTTACCCCGCCGACGCAGAACCGCAGCCTGCACCTTTGCGGCAATTATCGGCATCTTCTGCAAGCGGTGGCAGATCTGGTTGCTGACAATCAACCCGGAACGATTGTCTATCTGGAAGATTACCTGCCCGTATCCGGCGCGCTGCGCGAAAAATTGCGGGTCGCCTGCCCGTTGATCGAGTTTATCTACACCACCGACGCCAATGAGATGCGCGCATTTCAGAACCTGCCGAGGTTTCTTCCAGCCATCTTGCAAAGAAACTTGCGGCTGGGGGGCAAGTCGGGGGTGCAGGCCCCAACAAGCTGGGCCGGCCCACTGATCGGCACCCGTCGGTTCGGAACCGGCTATGTCTATAATTCCGGGTTCTTTCTGGCCAAGGTCGTGGCCGGACGGTGTGACCGCGTGGTTTTGCGCGAATCCGGCCTTGAAAACTATGTCCGCTTTCCGGTTCATGGCCTGAAACGGCTGATCCGTGCGCTGTGGGGGCTGCCGCCGCGCCATCAGGTTTATGGTGAAGAACGCTGGATCGAACGTATCGAAGTGGCACGGCCAGAAGCCCTGCCCGCCGAAGTCCGCAAGAAAGGGTTCCGTTTCACCCTGGCCGAGGTGCTTGGAAAACTGCCGCCACTTCAGGCGGGTCTTATTTCAAGCGCGTTTCTGGACGCGGACCCGATCACACTGGATCAAGACAAGCCAAGCGCGATCCTCCTGACCCAACCCCTTGATCTGGTCAGCATCTGCCAGAGCGCTGACAAGCACCGGATCTATTCGGGCATCATTGATGATCTGCAATCCTCGGGCTACCGCGTCTATGTCAAACACCACCCCCGTGATACGAACATTTCGCCCACGGCTGCCATCGCAATACCTGCAACCTTTCCGATGGAAGCCTGGCCGTATTTTTCGCATCAGCGGTTCGATGTTGCCGTGGCTTTGTGTTCGGCAAGTATTGCCAGCGAATCGTCGTCCTTTGCCGACCGGGCGATCCAGCTTCTGGACCCCGACGAATTCAACGCAGCAGCGTTTGCCGGCTGGCCCGACAAGATAACAGCATCCCTGCTGCGGGTGGGACAGGTATCGTGACAGCCGTGCCGCCGCTGCATCCCGTGCCGCTGATCTCGGTGATCATGCCCGCCTACAATTGCGCGCCAGACCTTGGCGAGGCTGTGGCCTCGGTGCAGGCCCAGACCTGCACGGATTGGGAGTTGATCATCGTCGATGATGCATCAACAGACCACAGTTTCGCCGTCGCCGCGGCTCTTGCCGCAAAGGATGCCCGCATCAAGGTGGTGCAGCTGGCACAGAACGGTGGTGCTGCGGTGGCGCGCAACACGGCGATCCGGCTGGCGCGCGGGCGCTATATCGCGTTTCTGGATGCCGACGATCTTTGGCTTTGCGCCAAGTTAGAGCAGCAAATTGCCTTCATGACCGCTTGGAATGCTGCCTTGTCGTTCACAGCCTTCACGCGGCAATCAGGCGTGCGCCGCACGCATGTGACGGTGCCCAGAACGGTCACTCGGACGCAATTGTTGCATGGAAATGTGATCGGCTGTTCAACCGCAATCTACGACACAAACATGGTCGGCAAAGTCGAGATGCCGGATATCCGGATGCGGCAGGACTTTGGCCTTTGGTTGCGTATTCTGGCGCTGACCCCGCAGGCCTTTGGGCTGGACGAGGCGCTGACCATCTATCGCCGCAAGGCCAACTCGCTGTCGTCTGGCCTTTTTCGCCGGACCGGCTTTACATGGCGGCTTTACCGCGACATCGAAGGGCTGGGCCGTGTGGCGGCGGCGCGTTGCCTTGCAGCGCACCTGCTGAACCGCGCCCGCGCGCTGTTGACCGCCCGCTAGGCGGCCATACAATCCCCACCGGCCACCGCCGATGAAACATTCGAATTCCACTTCCCCGGCAAGTCCCCTACCTTGGCGATGACTCATGGGGCAGGGCGGGGATCAGATGGCACACGAAACGGTCCGTTTGGGCGTTGATATCGGCGGCACGTTCACGGATGTGGTGCTGGAGATGGGCGCCGTCCGCCATTCTGCCAAGGTTCTGACAACTTATGGAGCGCCCGAGGACGCGATCATTGAAGGCATGCACCGCGTCTGCGCCAAGGCGGGCGTTGTGGCAACCAGCGTCAGCCAGATCATCCACGGTACCACGCTGGCCACCAATGCTCTGATCGAACGGAGGGGGGCGAAAACGGCCCTGATCACGACCAAGGGCTTTCGTGATGTGATCGAAATGCGCACCGAAAGCCGGTTCGAACAATACGATTTGAACCTTGTGCTGCCCGACCCGCTGCTGCCCCGCAACCGTCGCTACGTTGTCAATGAACGGATGGATGCGCGCGGAACGGCTCTGATCCCGCTGGATCTGGCGGAAGTTGAGGCGCTGATCGATGATCTGGAGGCTGCAGGCTATGAAAGCATCGCGGTCGGCCTGCTGCACTCCTATGTCAACGACACGCACGAACGCGCCATTGCCGAAGCGCTGGCCCGGCGCTTGCCGGGTGTCATGTTGTCACTATCCTCGCAGGTTTCGCCACAGATGCGCGAGTATGAGCGTTTCAATACCACCATCGCGAACGCTTATATCAAGCCGCTGATGAAATCCTATCTCGGTCGCCTGAAGGGCAGGCTGGCGGCGGAAGGGGCCGATTGCCCGGTTTTCCTGATGCATTCGGGTGGTGGCATTATCGACATTGATACGGCGGCAGAATTTCCGGTGCGGCTGGTCGAATCCGGTCCTGCAGGGGGTGCGGTTTTCGCCGCCGACATTGCCGGGCGGCATGGTTTGGACAAGGTTCTGTCGTTCGACATGGGCGGCACGACCGCCAAAATCTGCCTGATCCGAAATCAGACTCCCAAAACCGCGCGGGTGTTTGAAGTTGCGCGGACGTATCGGTTCAAAAAAGGCTCTGGCATGCCGATTTCGATCCCGGTGATTGATATGGTCGAGATCGGCGCAGGCGGCGGCTCGCTGGCGCATGTTGATGTGCTGGGGCAAATTCGCGTCGGCCCGGAATCGGCGGGGTCCGAACCCGGCCCGGCGTGTTATGGCCGCGGCGGCGCGCGCCCTGCGGTGACGGACGCTGACCTTGTTCTGGGGAAACTGGACGCTGCCAATTTCGCTGGCGGCACCATTCCACTTAACATTGACGCGGCTGAAACGGCTCTTTTGCAGCATCTTGGCAACCGGCTGGAGATGGGGGCAGAGGAAGCCGCATGGGGGTTGGCCGAGGTGGTGGATGAAAACATGGCCAACGCCGCCCGCGTACACGCGGTGGAAAATGGCGAGGATCTTTCGGAATACACGATGATCGCCTTTGGCGGTGCCGCCCCGCTGCATGCGGCCCGTCTGTGCGAAAAGCTGGGTGTTGCGCGCTGCCTTGTGCCACAGGGCGCGGGCGTCGGCTCTGCCATCGGCTTTCTGCGCGCTCCTTTCAGTTTTGAGGCGAACCGGTCGGTTTTCATGCCGATTTCGGCATTTGATGCGGTGAAAGTGAAAGCGCTTTTTGCCGAGATGGAGGAGGAGGCGACCCGATTTGTCCGCTCCTGCGATGCGACCTCGCCGATCAGGGCCGACTACAAGATCTACATGCGGTATGCCGGGCAGGGCTGGGAAATCCCGGTGCCATTGACCCATGATGAGGTCAGCGAAGCCAGTGCAGAAACATTTCTTGCCAGGTTCGAGACCGATTACAGCACCCTTTTCGGCCGCACGGTCGAGGGGTTGGAGGCGGAAGTGGCGGTCTGGTCCGTCAATGCCTATACACCCACCCCTCCGGTTGCCCCGGCCGAACCTGCCGGAAAAACGTCCGCTCCCCAATCCCATGGTGCCCGCCGGGTGTTTGATGCCGCGCTGGGCGCAGCGGCGCAGGCAGGCACCTACCCTCGCGCGGCGTTTCACCCCGGTGCAATGATCAGCGGTCCCGCCGTGATTACCGAGGATGAAACGACCATCATCCTGCCCGCGAGCCGCAACGCCCAGCTTTTGTCCGACGGCTGTATCGACATCACCGAAAAGGGGAACTAGGCCATGTCAGTGTCGAAAGTAGCCCATCAGGTGATGTGGAACCGTCTGATCTCCATCGTCGAAGAACAGGCACAGGCGCTTGTGCGAACCGCCTTTTCCACATCCGTGCGAGAAGCGGGTGATCTGTCGGCCGGGGTCTATAATGCCGAAGGCGCCATGCTGGCGCAGGCCGTGACCGGCACGCCGGGCCATGTGAACGCGATGGCCGACGCAGTGCCGCATTTCATTCGCCGCATCGGGCGCAAGACGATGGCCGAAGGCGATGTCTACATCACCAACGACCCGTGGGAGGGAACGGGACACCTGCATGATATAACGGTGGTCACGCCGTCGTTCCACAATGGCCAGCTTATCGGCTTTTTCGCCTGCACCGCGCATATTGTAGATATCGGCGGACGCGGCTTCGGGGCCGATGCGAACTCGGTCTATGAAGAGGGTCTGTATATCCCGATCATGCGGTTTGCGGACCGGGGTGTGGTCGACAAGACCCTTATCCGCATCATTCGTGGCAATGTGCGCGAACCCGATCAGCTTGTCGGCGATGTGTATGCGCTTGCCACCTGCAATGAGATCGGCCACCGCCGTCTGATCGACATGGTGCGCGAGTTCGGGTTGGCCGATCTTGCCGGGATCTCGGACTTCATCCTGACCAACTCGCGCCGCGCAACGCTTGAACGGATCAATGCGCTTACCCCTGGCACGGCGAAGGGGCAGATGCGGATTGATGGCTACGACCGCCCGATTGACCTGAAAGTGTCTCTGACAATCGAGAAAGACCGGATTCTGTGCGATTGGGATGGCACGAGCGGCCTGGATAAAAAGGGCATCAACGTGCCGCTGGTCTATACCAAGGCCTATGCCTGCTATGCCCTGAAATGTGCGATTGCGCCGGAAATTCCCAACAATGCGGCCAGCCTTGCGCCGTTCGAGATTTCGGCCCCGGTCAACTCGATTCTGAACGCCGTGCATCCGGCCCCGGTGGCGCTGCGACACGTTATCGGGCATATGGTGCCGGATACGGTTTATGCAGCGTTAGACCAGCTTTTGCCCGCAACCGTGCCTGCAGAGGGAGCAGGCTGTCTGTGCAATTTTCAGGTCAGCCTGCGGCCCCGGACAGATGCGCCTGCGCCTGCGGATGCGCGCCGGTCGGAGGTTTTGACCTTCAACTCCGGTGGCGCGGGTGCGCGGCCACAGTTCGACGGGCTGAACGCCACGGCCTTTCCCTCTGGCGTCATGACGATGCCGGTCGAAGCGACCGAGCAGGTGGGTCCTGTGATCATCTGGCGCAAGGAGTTGCGGCCCGATTCAGGTGGTGCGGGCACCTATCGCGGCGGTCTGGGACAATTCATGGAGGTCGGTGCACGAGAGGGGCACGAGTTTGACATTCAGGCCATGTTCGACCGCGTGAACCATCCGGCACACGGACGGCAGGGAGGGTCAGATGGCGCGCCAACAACCATCGCTCAGGATGACGGCACGGCAATGAAGGGCAAGGGCAAGCAGTTTGTCCCGCATGGCCGCCGCGTGATGATGGCGTTCCCGGGCGGTGCCGGATATGGCGACCCGGCGGGGCGCGATGTGGCCCTGATCCGGCGTGATCTGGCTTTGGGATACATCACGCCCGCATTTGCCAAGGCGCATTACCGTATGGCCGAGGCCGACATCGCCGATGTGCAGGCGCGCGCCAAATGGGGTGAGGTGTTCTGATGACTGCGCCCGCCCACACCTCTTACGACGTTGTGATCATCGGCGGCGCAATCATGGGGTCATCGACCGCGTGGTTCCTGACCGATAACCCCGATTTCAACGGCCGAATCCTTGTGGTCGAGCGTGATCCGACCTATGCGCAGGCAGCGACGACGCTGACAAATTCCTGCATCCGGCAGCAGTTTTCAACCACGCTTAACGTGCGGATTTCGCAATTCGGGGCCGAGTTCGTGACGCATTTGCGTGATCGGATGGGAAATGACGCCCGCGTGCCGGATCTGAAGATCCGCAATTTCGGGTATCTGTATCTGGCGGATACGGAAGGTTTCGCGTCTGTCCTGCGCGAGAACCAGAAGGTGCAGATTGCGGCGGGGGCCGAAACCCGGCTGATGACGGCGGATCAGATCAAGGCCGATTACCCGTTCTTCAATGTCGATGACCTCGTGCTGGGCAGCATCAACCGCAAGGATGAAGGGTATTTCGATGGCTCTACCGTGTTTGAGTGGTGGCGCAGGCAGGCGCGTGAACGGGGCGTTGAATATGTGACGAACGAGGTGATTGCGATCACCAAAGCAGGGGCGCAGATAGCAAGTGTAACACTGAAATCGGGCGAGGTGATCGGCTGCGGGCAGGTGGTGAATGCCAGTGGCACCCGCGGCGCGCGCACGGCACAGATGGCCGGGATCCGTCTGCCGATTGAACCCCGCAAGCGCTACACCTGGATTTTTGCGGCGGAAACGCCGCTGGACCGGGATTTGCCGCTGACCATCGACCCGTCGGGCGTGCATGTGCGCGAGAATGGAGGCGGGACGTATATGGCAGGCGGGCACGCCGATTTCGATCCCGCCGCCGACCCGGATGATTTCACGATGGATCACGCCCTTTGGGAAAACCATGTCTGGCCGGCCGTAGCGACCCGAATTCCCGCGTTTGAGGCGGTAAAGGTGACAGGCGAATGGGCCGGGCAGTATGATACCAATGTGCTGGACCACAATGTGGTCACCGGCCCGCACCCCGAAATCGCGAACTTCATCTTTCTGAACGGTTTTTCCGGCCACGGATTGCAGCAATCACCCGCTATGGGGCGGGGCACGGCGGAATGGCTGACCTACGGCCAGTATCGCACGCTTGACCTGACGCCGTTCCATTATGACCGGATTGCCGCTAACCGCCCGATGGTGGAAAAGGCGATCATTTAGGCTCGAACACTGCTGAAAGGATCATTCTTCCATGAAAAAACTTGTTCTCACCGGGGCCGCTGGGCGACTTGGATCTTACCTGCGCGAGCCGCTGTCGAAGATGTGCAACGAGCTGGTATCGTCGGATATTGCGCCGGATGTCGGCAAGCTTTACCCGGGCGAGCGTTATCAGCGGGCCGATCTGGCCAGCCTTGACGACATTCTGGCCCTGCTCGAGGGCGCGGATATGGTCGTGCATTTCGGCGCTATTGGCGATGAAGCGCCGTTCGAGCAGATTTTGGGTCCAAACATCATTGGCGCTTACAACGTCTGGGAGGCTGCCTACCGTCACAAATTGCGGCGGGTGGTCTATGCAAGTTCCATTCATGCGGTTGGCATGTATCCGAAAACCCAGTTCATCGGTACCGAAGTGGCGCACAGGCCCGACACTTACTATGGGCTGGCCAAGTGCTTTGCCGAAGATTTGGCAAGCCTTTACTGGGACAAGCGGGGTATCGAATCCGTCTGCATGCGCATCCTTTCAGCGGCCAATGTGGGCAATCCGCGCGCCGTGGGAAGCTGGCTGTCCTATGGCGATCTGATCCAGCTTGTGACCCGCGCCATCGACACGCCCATAACCGGGTTTTCCATTGTCTATGGCGTGTCCAATAACGATCGTGCGCCGGTGGACAACGCGAAAGCGGCCTTTCTTGGCTACCGTCCCAAAGACAACGCCGAACGGTTTGCCGCAGACGTATTTGCGGCCGCCGACGCTGCAAACCCTCTTGATCCCGGCCAGATGTGCCACGGCGGACCGTTTGCTTCGGTGCCACTGGGCGAAAGCGGGGTCGCCACCATGAAGATCGTGGACGACAGAAAGAAAACCTGACTCCCACGACCCGTCTGGTGTGGCGGGTGTTGCGGCCAGACCGGATTAAATGTGTTCTGGTCAAGTGCTTGGCCAAGTGCCGTCATAATGTTTGCATACCCGGCAAACTACATTTACCACAAAGAAGGTTAGGTCGGTCGGAGTTGTGCCATGAATGTGCTTGCGCAAGATACGCGTATCGGAAAACTGAAGACCGACCTTGGCAAGGATGTTCTGAACCTGTTGCGGTTTACCGGAACCGACCGGATGAACGGCCTTTTCGAATACCACGTCGATGCCCTTTCGGCGAAGCCGAACATCAACTTTGACGCGCTGATCGGCACGCAGGCGGAACTGGAGTTCCGCAGCCAGCATGGGGCCAGGCGCCATTTCCGGGGCATCGTCACGCAGGCGCGCTGGATCGGGGTCGGTGAAAACGGCTTTCGCTATTCTCTGGTGATGCGGCCGTGGCTGTGGCTTGCCGGGCGCAGGCGCAACCAGCGGATCTTCCACAACATGACCGCGCCACAGATCATCGAAAAATTGCTGTCCCCCTATGCGGGCCTTGGCAAACCGGCTTTGGTGAACAGGCTGACGCATGATTACCCTGTGCTGGAATATACCGTTCAATATCGCGAGTCCGATCTGGATTTTGCGACCCGGATGATGGAGCGGTTCGGGATATCGTATCATTTCGTCCATGCCGCCGGATCGCACAGCATGGTGCTGACGGATACGATAGAATCGCATGATGTCATTCCCGGCGGCAGCCGTGCTTTTCTTCCGACCGAGGCGCATCACAATGCGGAAGAAGAGCATTTCTGGGATTGGTCACCGGAACGCAACCTGACGACAGGTGCTGTTCGTCTGACCGATTACAACTTCAAGACGCCAGCCGCCGTGATGGAGGTGGATCGCATCGGTGACGCGGGCTACGAACAGGGTCAGATCGAAAGCTTTGATTACCCCGGCGATTATCTGGATGAAGGTCAGGGCAAGGGTGTTGTCGGCCAGCGCGTGCTGCGCGAACGCGGGCA
>JBGSRQ010000096.1:0-2400 GCA_041737515.1 Rhodobacterales bacterium
TCCTGGCTCATCCGCATGTCCAAGGGGCCGTCGCGCATGAACGAAAAGCCACGCTCTGCCTGATCAAGCTGCATCGAAGATACGCCAAGATCCAGAACCACACCGTCAAGAAGCTCGCCTGCCAGCGTGTCCAGATCGGAAAACGTGCCAGCCACGGCGCGAAAACGGGGGCCGTAAGGTGCGGCCCACACGTCGGCCATCGCCAAGGCTGCCGGATCGCGGTCAATGCCGATCACACGATCGGCGCCGGCCTCCAGCAATCCGCGCGCATAACCGCCCGCGCCAAGTGTGCCGTCCAGCCAGACGCCCGAAATCGGGGCGGTGGCGCCCAGCAAGGGGCGCAGCAAAACGGGAACATGCGGGGCGCGACCGGGGACAGGGTCACCGAACGGCGCCATTCAACCCACCGTTCTGTGACGGCCGACAAGAGTCAGAGGATCAATGTCGTCTTCATCTTCGTCCTCAAGTTCGGCCTCATAGACCTCGCGACGATAAAGCTTGAAGCGGTTGGTCGAACCGGCAAATGCGGCCTCGGATCCAGTTGTCAGATCATCGGCCGCAAAGCCCATCTTCTCGCGCACCTTCTGCGGCAGAACGATGCGGCCATCGGGCTCTATCTCGATCATGACAGACCGGGTGATCATCTCGCGCTCGGCGCGGTCGCGGGCAGCAGAGCCAAGCTCCATCGATTCAATGTCGCGCGCCAAAGCCTCGGCGCCCAGACGGGAATAACATTCAACGAAATTCCGCTTTGCGCCACCGTAGACCATGTAGACCCGGGCGCGGGGGAATTCGGCAGTGGCGGGATCGTCAGCCTCCAGAATGCGGCGAAAGGCTGCCGGGATCGAGACCCGCGCCTTCATGTCTACCTTCTGGTAGAATTCGCCTCTGAATGCCTCCGACACGTCCCGTTTCCTTTGCCTTTTCCCGTTTCAGGCCGCTATTGCGGCCCCTTAAACGGAAATCGGCGGATTGAGCGGCTGCCACTGCTCAATCCGCCGTCCTGTCCCATCGCTGGGCGTCCAACCACGCAAACCACCTGGGGGAGATGTCTGCTCGTTTGCGCGTCGGAACCTGTCGTTCGATGAAAGCGGCTGCCTGTATGAACTGCTTCGCCTTTGGGTCTTGGTGCCCTTGTTGTCGTTGACCGCTTCATCGTTCGTGAGACAATGTTTGTCATGGGATCACATGGGAAGCAATGGAATTTCACGGTCATCCAGACAGATCAGACCGAATATCTTGATCCCGCACCCCTGGACAAACATCATCTGGTGGTCATTTTAGCCAGAGTAAAAACAATTTCTGGCGGGACGGAAACAATTGATAACTAAATGTAGTGGACTATTACCCGAAACTGCAAATTCCCATGATCTCCCATCGGGTTCAAACTGTGCCCGGTTTGCAACGCTGCTTCAGGATCAGAAACGAAAAAAACCCGCGTCTTGACACGGGCTTTCACGGCGAATCGCCGGTGCGTTGCGCAATTTTTTGGAAATCCCCCCGGCTTTACCCACGAATTCCCATGCCGAAATGGCGTCAGGCCATCCCCCCCGCCACCAGCCGTGCGGCAAGTGCTGCGTAGGCGTCTGCAATCGGCCCTTTGCCTGCCGCAACCGGCGTGCCGCTGTCGCCTGCCAACCGCACCGAAAGATCCAGCGGCAATTCCCCGAGAAACGGCAGGTCCAGACGTCGCGCTTCGGCCGCGACACCGCCATGACCAAAGATGTGCGCCTCATGCCCGCAGTTGGGGCATATATAAGTAGACATGTTCTCGATCAGCCCCAGCACCGGGGTCTTCAGCTTCTGGAACATGTCCAGCGCCTTGCGGGCATCCAGAAGCGCCACATCCTGCGGGGTAGACACCACAATTGCCCCGGTCAGATGCGTGCGCTGACACAGCGTCAGTTGTATGTCACCCGTGCCCGGCGGCAGATCGACGATCAGAATGTCCAGCTTGCCCCAGTCAACCTGACCGATCAGTTGCTGCAACGCGCCCATGATCATGGGGCCGCGCCAGATCACTGCCTCATCCTCTTTCAGCATCAGCCCGATCGACATCATGGTGACGCCGTGCGCCTGCAGCGGAATGATGGTCTTGCCATCGGGGCTTGCCGGGCGCTTGGAGACACCCATCATGCGCGGTTGGCTGGGGCCGTAGATATCGGCATCCAACAGCCCGACCCGCCTGCCCTGCCTCGCCAGAGCAACAGCAAGGTTTGAGGCCACGGTCGATTTCCCGACCCCGCCCTTGCCCGACCCCACCGCAATGATCCGGTCCACGCCCGAAACCCGCTGCGGCCCGCCCTGCTGCGGGGTGGGGTGCTGGCCGATCTTCAGGTTGGGGGGCGGCGCCTTGACCGCCGGGCCATGCGCCGTCATCACCACCTGCACCGAAGCCAC
>JBGSRQ010000125.1:0-4715 GCA_041737515.1 Rhodobacterales bacterium
TGAGCAGTCTGAGCAAGAGCGATGGACGGATGGTTCCCGCGAATGCCTGTCAGAATGTAGAGGACATCCACACCAGCGGCTGCCACTGCCGCGAAGTATCTGCCGTCAGGCGATCGATCACCCGTTTCGTAGCGAAGTTGGGATGACCTTCCCTGGTCTGCCAAAGCAGCGAATGCGGCTTGGCTTAATCCAAGTTTTTCCCGCTCTTCTTTGATTCGATCTGAAATAGTTCCCATATGGACGCATTTTCCGTTGACTGCTCCCGAATGGGAGCATACATTGCACAGCATGAGACGTTACCAACCATGTGAGGCGATTGTGTCAAAAGAAAGCAACAAGTTCCAGCCCGGAGCCATCCGGCACACCGCACGCCTGAAGTCCGGCATGGCCTTCCGGGGCGGCATCGCGCGGATCGTGGCGTTCAGCTGGATGTGCAAATTCTACAGCCTGAAGGACTGGATGGCTTTCATAGAAACCTACGGGCTTCCGCTTCGCCTTGGCCGGTATGATGCTTCGGCCACGCCGCAGGATGTGCAAAAGCTGTTTCAGGCCGTAGCCAATATCGGCACCGATGCCGCAGCCGTTCTGCCGAAGTCGATGGAGATCGATTTCGAGAACGGGCCGACCGGCACCGGCGACAAGATCTTCGAGAACCTTGCCCGCTGGGCGGACGAGCAGGTGTCAAAAGCCGTGCTCGGCCAGACGATGACATCAGACAGCGGGTCGAGTGAAGCACAGGCGAACGTGCACAACGAGGTGCGCCACGACATCGCCGCTTCGGACGCGCGTGGGATCACGGCGGCGTTGAACCGCGATCTTGTGCAGCCCTTCATCATTTTGAATTTCGGGGTGCAAAAGGTCTATCCGCGCCTGATGATCACGATCCCCGAGCCGGAAAACATCAAGATGCTGATGGAGAGTGCCGACAAACTGATGGGCCGGGGCGTTACATTCCGCGCGGGCGAGCTGCGCGCCAAACTAGGGCTATCGGATCCGATCGAAGGCGATGAGATCGTCGGGGCCTTGCAGCCCGCCGCAGTGCCAGCGCCGGCGCTGAACCGGCTGGCGCTGAATCGCACGGAGGGTGAGGTCGACCTGCTGGACCAGATCGAGGCCGAGATGCTGTCAGACTGGACCGAGGTTGCAGACGGGCTTCAGGGCGCATTGGCCGAAGCGATCGACGGGGCTGAGAGCTATGACGACATCCTGTCCCGCCTGCCCGAAAGCCTGCGCCTGATGCCAACGGCCGTCGTGATCGACACGCTGGTGAAGGGTATGTTCAAGGCGCGCGGCGTCGGGGATGGCAACGATGCTTGAGCCCCTTTTTTGGTCGCTCGCGGTCTGGGCCTTCTTCTGGACCATCATCTGGCTTTCGGACCTGTGACACATGGCTGATGAATATCCAGATCGCCCCGGCTACAGTTTCAACGCCGGTCCGCCGCCGGAGGCCTCACGGTACTTTCGCGGCAAGGGTATTCGTCCTTCCTTTCAGTGGGACGATGTAGAGCCCGAGGAGCATGCGGTCAGCTTTACAGTCGCGAAGATGATGGAAATTGATCTTCTGGAGGCAGCGCGGGGCGAGATACAGAAGGCGCTGGATAACGGCATCCCCTTTGCGCAGTTCCAGAAGAACTGGCGCGCGAATGCCACGCTGGCACCTTGGTGGGGCGAGCAGGTGATGACCGATCCGATCACCGGCGAAGACGTCGTCGTAAAGCTGGGCAGCCCGCGCCGCCTGAAAACCATCTACACCGCCAATCTGGCCAGCGCCCGCGCGGCAGGCCAGTGGGAACGGATCGAGCGCACGAAGAAGCTCTTCCCCTATCTTGAATACCGCCTTGGCCCGTCAGAGCGGCACCGCCCCCTGCATGCGGCAAAGGAAGGGCTGATCCTGCCGGTCGACAGCCCCTTCTGGGATGAGTGGATGCCGCCCAACGGCTGGGGATGCAAATGCCGTGTGAGGCAGGTGACACGGTCCGAGGGCCAGCGGCGCGGCGTGGCATCGACACCGGACATCCCCGACCAGGTGCTGAAGAACAAGCGCACCGGGTCCACCCAGATCGTGCCCCAGGGCATTGACCCCGGATGGCAGCGCAATCCCGGCAAGGACAGGCTCGCAAATGTGCAGGGCATGCTCCGCGACAGGTTGGATGCTGCACCACTGCCGGTGCAGACCGCAGCGCTGAAGGACATCGCGAACAGCTGGTTTGTCGATCGGCTGCTGAAAGGCGAAGTTCCAGGCGAAGTGCCGGTCGCCGTACTGACGGCTGAACTGGCGGCGGCTGTCGGATCGGATGTGCGCGTGGTCAGCCTTCGGGCTGATGTTGCAGCAAAACTCCGAGAGAAACACCCGGAGGTCTCTGCAGACGATCTGACTCGGTTTGCAGAGGGCGTTCTTTCGGGGCGCGTCCTGCGTGAAGTCGTCAACGGCCGACCCGTGCTGCAGGTATTCACGCGCGGTGACGCTCCGTGGCGGATGGTCATCAAAGTGATTGCGGACAAGGGTGAGTTGTGGATCAGCACTGTCCACCGTGCGCGGCCGGATCAATATGAATATGTTGCCCGGCGGAGCGGAGTGACAGTTCTGAGAGATTGACGAGCCCGGATGGTCGGCACCCCATCACGGCACATACGACCGGCTGTCCATTGCTCGGGCTCAGTGGCGAAATAGCCCCTGTCGGACCCGATTTCAAGTGCGCTACCCGCGCCATGCGTCAATCGCCCCGGCCCCTCGCCCCGGACTTCGCCGTTAAACGGGGTTTAAAGGGGGTAGAAGGGGCCTTGTCAGATATCCGCGTGTCGTGGCACCCTGCGCGCAGCAAAGTGCCTGTGTGGCCCGTTTTGCGCAATGTCGCACCCCCCCGGTTTTCACGCGCGCACACACCCCGGCGCCACCGAAACCTTTCAAGGGTGAATTGACCCCCTGCCGTCCGGCATTGTCGGCGGCATGAACACATCATCCCTGATCCAATCCAGCGCGCTTGCGCTGTGCTTTGAAGGTGCTGCGGTGCCCGACTGGGTGCAGTTGACGCCCGCCGGTCCCGACCTGCCATCCCGTGACGGGCGTCGGTGGAAGATGAGCGATCCGGCGATCGTCCTTTCGGCCTTTGCCGCGAACCGCGCTGCCGGTCAGGATGTGCCGGTCGATTTTGAACATGCAACCCACGTCAAGGGCCCCAGCGGCGAAATGGCCCCAGCGGTCGGCTGGGTGGAAGAGCTCGACGTGCGCACGGGTGCCCTTTGGGGGCGCATCAAGTGGAATGAGACCGGACATACCGCGATCGCCAGCCGTGCTTACCGCTATGTCAGCCCCGGCTTCATGTTCGATCCCAAGACGCTGGCCGTGCAGCGACTGGTTTCGGTCGGCCTGACCAATCTTCCCAATTTCACCATGCCCGCCCTGAACCGGAGCGGCGATCAAAAGGAGACAGACCCGATGGACAAGGCGGTTTTGGAGGCATTGGGCCTCAATACCGACGCAACGGCCGCGCAGGCGGTGGTCGCGATCACGAAGCTGCGCGATGCCGAACGGCTGGCGCTGAATTCAGCACAAATGCCGGACGCATCAAAGTTCGTGCCGATGGCCGACCATCAGCTGGCGCTGAACCGGATCGCCACGTTCACGGCGGACGAGAAGTCGCGCGAAGAGGCAAACATCATTGCGGCCGTAGATGCCGCCGTGACGGCAGGCAAGATCGCGCCCGCGTCCAAAGACTATCACCTGGCATCTTGCCGGGTCGAAGGCGGGCTGGAGCGGTTCACCGCGTTCGTCGCCGCCTCGCCCGAAATCGCGGCGAAATCCGATCTCGACAAGAAAGCCAATCCCGGCGTCAGCGGCATTCTGACGGCTGACGAACTGGCCGTGTGCCGCGCCACGGGCATGACGACCGCCGATTTCATCGCCGCGCGCGACAAGAAGGAGTAACCCCAGATGGCCATCGCGACCCCCGCACTTCTGCTGGCGCTGAACACCGCCCTGCAGAAAAACTTTCAGGACGGCTATGAGGGCATGCGTGCCCAGTCGTTTTACAACCGTATCGCCACCACAGTGCCGTCGAACACGTCTTCCAACACCTACAGCTGGCTGGGCGATTTCCCCACGATGCGCGAATGGGTCGGTGACCGCGTCCTGAAGGACATGAAGGCGCAGGGCTACCAGATCACCAACCGGCTGTTCGAGGCGACCCTTGCGGTGCAGCGCACCCAGATCGAGGATGACCAGTACGGCCACTATTCCCCGATCGCCGTGTCGATGGGGCAGGAGGCGATGCAGCATCCAGACAAACTGCTGTCGGCGCTGCTGTTGACCGGCGAAACCGCGCTTTGCTACGACGGGCAATTCTTCTTTGACATCGACCACCCGGTCTATGCGAACGTTGACGGCACGGGGGCGGTCACGACCTGGTCGAACTTCACCGCCGGGGCGAACCCGCGCTGGTATCTTCTGGACACCCGCAAGGCGCTGCGGCCCCTCATCTTCCAGGAGCGCACCAAGCCCGAGCTGGAAATGAAGATGGATCCGAAAACCTCGGACGCCGTCTTCACCCGCGACCAGTATCAGTGGGGCATCCGGTACCGCTGCGAGGCAGGCTTCGGCTTCCCGCAGCTGGCCCGCTGTTCGCGCGCAGCCCTGACGCAAGCCAACTTCGAGGCCGAACGTGCCCTGATGCGCGGCGTCAAGGCCGATGGCGGGCGTCCGCTTGGCATTGCGCCGA
>JBGSRQ010000133.1:0-11816 GCA_041737515.1 Rhodobacterales bacterium
GCATTTCGGAAGGTGCGGGGCGGGCCGTCGCCGGGGCAAGACCGCGCAGGACAGAATGAAGGGTTTGCAGCATGGGGCCCGCCTTTTCGTATTTCCTGTCCTAACCCGGCACGGCCGGGTGTTACGAGGCGAAAATGACCACCAGCATCCTGGTTTTGGACTGTGACGGACGACAACCGGTCGGGAACCGCAGCAACTTTTGCAGCGGGTTCAGCGCGCCAGCACCTTTACCAGCCGGAACCGTTCGCACAACAACAGCATGTCGGGGGAAAAGCCGCCGTTACGGGCAAAGTAGGCCTGGTGACTTTCGCGCCAGTCGGCAAGGGTCATAAGGCCCTCGCCTTCGTCGCGCGCAAATGCTTCGTCCACTTCGTCAAAGCGGCAGATCGTGACCTCCAGCGTTTCGATGATTGCGCCCGCGCGGCCTGCACCGTCCAGCACGGTATCGTGGCGGCCGACTTGGGGTCGGTCGGGGCTGCCTTCGGGAAAATCGCGCAATGCACCGCAGGTGGAAGTCTTGCGTCCCGCCAGAACCAGCGCCAGCAGATCATCCGCCATCTCGGGCGAGTCGCCAAAGCTGAACGACACGGTCATCTGCGCATCATCGCAAGGCGGATCAGGCTGCGTTCCATCACGGCCATTGCCGGTGCTTTGGAGCTTGAGCGAAGGGCAAGGTCGGTTTCGATCAGCAATGCCAGCGCCTCTTCCAGTCGCGATAGCCCCCAGTTCTGCACCTGCGACAACAGTTTGTCGCGCCGGGGGCCAAAGACTGGCGGACGCATCCGGGCCATACCCGCCGCCGCCCCGACGGGATCGCAGGCCGCAAAATGCAGCGTTCGGAAATGGCGCAAGGCGCCGATGCACAGCGTGACGGGGTTCACCCCTTGCCCTTCCAGCCTGCGCATCAGCGGGCCGACCTCGCGGCTGCGGCCTTCGGCAACGGCGTGCAGCACATCATCAACTTCCGCCTCGATGGTGGCGGGGGCAAGGGCTGCGACCTCGGCGGGCATCAGGGGGGTGGGGTCGTTCCACTTGTAGAGCGCAATCTTTTCGACAGTCTGGCGGAAATCGCCCGGGTCAAGGCTGCGCGCAAGGCTGTGCAGATCGGTCGATGCGGCGCGGTCGATCTGCGTCAGGCCAGCGGCCAGCAGCGTGGCCTCAATTTCCTCGCGGCTGGGCGGGTCGTCATAAAGGCCGATGCAGACGGCGCTGCCATGGTCATCGAACAGCTTTTTAAGCGCGGATTTTCCTGTAAGCCCGCCCGCTGTCACGACAATCGTCGCATCACCGGGCCGCCAGTCCTTTAGCGCCACGGCAATTGCCGGGGCCAGAGTATCGGTCGCATCTTCCAGAAATGCCACGCGAGGGCCAGGGAAAAAGCCCTGCGCCTTTATCGCATCGTTCAGCAGGGTGCCATCCTTGCGCAGATCGGCACCCTGCATCCGGGTCAGGCGCATCTCGCCCTCGCCCTCGGCCCCGATCAGGGCCAGAATAACCTCTTGCCGCCGCAAGGCCACGCGCATCGGGTCTGCGCCAAAGATCAGCAGGCCCGTGCGCTTTGGGTCGGGTTTGGCGAAATAGCGGCTGGCTTCTGACCCTGAAAGCTTCATGTGGCCCACTGTGGCGCTGTGGCCAGAAGCCGCGTCACGATCTGATCCGCC
Source organism: Rhodobacterales bacterium (assembly GCA_041737515.1). Lineage (GTDB taxonomy): Bacteria > Pseudomonadota > Alphaproteobacteria > Rhodobacterales > Rhodobacteraceae > JBBQZP01. The sequence goes on from JBGSRQ010000133.1 coordinate 1,662, forward strand.
AGTATTCGCATCAGCCGGAACGCCGCATCTTCCTCGGCCGCAAGCCCTGCCACCGTGCTGCCGGTGGCAGAATATGAGGTGAAGTTCTGCACGCGGCCCCGGGTCAGTGTGGTTCCGTCGTTGTCGGACAGAACCCAGTCTACCGATCCGGTCAGGTTATACCGCGTGATCGCATTGTCGGGCGTGATGCCCACACCAATCGGATCGGTGGCGATGACATATGACAGGCGGTAGCGGTGGGCGTCGGGGCGGCCCAGCCGTTCCTCCATCCGTTCCACAAAATCAAAGCCGTTCTTGGTATCGGGATCGTCCACCCGCACCGCCCCTTGCAATGCGGCCGCAGCACCACCGGGCGCATAGACCGGCGTAAATGCGCAGCCTGCCAACGGGGCTGCGATCAGGGCAAGAATGGCGCGGCGGCTATACGACGACATTGACGATACGACCCGGAACCACGATCAGCTTCTTGATCGGCTGACCGGCCAGAAACCTGATCACATCTTCATCCGCCAGCACCAGCTTTTCAACCTCGGCAACGGGCATATCCTTGGGCACGCTGATTTCCGCCCGCCGCTTGCCGTTGATCTGAATGGGCAGGGTCACGGTATCATCAACCAGCAGCGCCGGGTCAGCCACCGGCCACGACGCCTGCGAGACCAGACCGCTACCGCCCAGCATCGCCCAGATCTCTTCGGCCAGATGTGGCACCATGGGTTGCAAAAGCTGTGCCATGATCTTCATTGCGGCGCGCTTTGCCTCCGCCCCGGCGGTGGATTTCGACAAGGTGTTGGTCAGCGCGTAAAGGGCGGCCACCGATTTGTTGAAGGCAAAGCCCTCGATCCCCTGGGTCACATCGGCAATCGTGCGGGCGGTTGCGCGCTGCAAGTCACCGTCGGCGGAATTGGCAGGGGTGTTGTCGCGACTGATCTCATCGGCGATGCGCCAGACGCGGGCAAGATGCTTGTTGGCCGCCTCGGCCCCGGATGATGTCCATTCCACATCGCGTTCAGGCGGGCTGTCCGACATCACGAACCAGCGTGCGGTATCTGCACCGTAGGCCGCAATGATGTTCATCGGGTCGACCACGTTTTTCTTGGATTTCGACATCTTGGCCGAGGGAACGATCTCGACCGGCGTGCTGGCCGCCTGCAGCCGCAGTGCGGCCAACTGGTCCTCGGTCATTTCGGCCAGATCGGTGGCGTGATCGGCGCGAAGAAAGGCCACCGGTTCGTTCATCAGATTGAAGCGCAGCACATCCTCGGGCAGGTGATAGACCGGACGCCCGGCCTTGTCGCGCGACTGGTAAATCTCGTGCGTGACCATGCCCTGGGTGAACAGCGCGTTGAACGGCTCTGACGCTTTGGCGGGCAGATGGCCGGTTTTCTGCATCGCGCGGGCAAAGAAGCGGGAATACAAAAGATGCAGAATCGCATGCTCTACCCCGCCGATGTATTGATCGACGTTCATCCAGTATTCGGCCTCGGCCAGATCGGTGGGTGTCGCGGCATGGGGCGCGGTAAAGCGGGCGTAGTACCAGCTTGAATCAACGAATGTATCCATCGTGTCGGTTTCGCGCCGCGCTTTTGCGCCGCATTTGGGGCAGGCGCAATCGCGCCATGTCGGATGACGGTCGAGAGGGTTGCCCGGAATGTCGAATGTCACATCATCGGGCAGGCGCACCGGCAGATTCGCCTTGGCTTCCGGCACCACGCCACATTTGTCGCAATGAACCACCGGAATCGGGCAGCCCCAATAGCGCTGGCGGCTGATGCCCCAGTCGCGCAGGCGAAAGCGGGTCTGGGCGGTTCCAAGACCCTGCGCCTCAAACCAGTCGATGGTTTTTTCGATGCCTTCCTGACTTGTCATCAGGCCAAGCCCCGCGAAATGGTCGATATAGACGACCGTCTCGGATTTGAGCGGCACCAGCGCCTCATCCGTCACCGGGGCATCATTTCCCGGCATGTGGAAGGCATCAATCACCGGAAGGCCATACTTGCGGGCAAAATCAAGGTCGCGCTGGTCATGGGCCGGGCAGCCGAACACCGCCCCCGTGCCATAGTCCATCAGGACGAAGTTGCCGATCCACACCGGCAGGGTCTGCCCCTCATGCACCGGATGGCGCACGGTCAGGCCGGTATCCATGCCCAGCTTTTCGGCTTTTTCCATCGCCGCCTCGGTCGTATCCATCCGCCGGCACTCGGCGAGGAAGGCCGCAAGATCGGGGCGGTCTGCTTCCAAAGCCTTCGCGATCGGATGGTCGGGCGAAATGGCAAGGAAACTTGCACCGCGCATCGTGTCGGGGCGGGTGGTATAGCAGACGATCGGACCCTTCCCATCGGTACGCTGGAACGGCACCTCTAGCCCGCGCGACTTGCCGATCCAGTTGGCCTGCATCAGCCGCACCTTTTCGGGCCAGTCTTTCAGCCCGTCCAGAGCCGACAGCAATTCATCCGCGTAATCGGTGATCTTGAAGAACCATTGCGTCAACTCGCGCCGCTCTACCGCAGCGTTCGACCGCCAACCCTTGCCGTCGATCACCTGTTCATTGGCCAGCACGGTCATATCGACCGGGTCCCAGTTCACCATCGCCGACTTTCGATAGACAAGGCCCGCGTTCAGCATGTCGATGAACATTGCCTGCTGCTGGCCGTAGTATTCGGGGTCGCAGGTCGCGAATTCGCGGCTCCAGTCGATGCTTAGCCCCAGCGGCTTCATCTGCGCGCGCATGTCGGCGATGTTGCCGTAGGTCCAGTCTTTGGGATGCCCGCCACGTTCCATTGCCGCGTTTTCGGCGGGCATGCCGAACGCATCCCACCCCATCGGGTGCAGCACGCTGAAACCCGCAGCCGCCTTTTGCCGCGCCACCACATCGCCCATCGTATAGTTGCGCACATGCCCCATGTGAATGCGGCCCGATGGATAGGGGAACATCTCCAGCACATAATACTTGGGTTTGGCGGGGTCGCGGCGGGCGGTGAACACCTCCGCCTTTTCCCAGGCGGTCTGCCATTTCGCTTCGGTTGTGGCGGGATCGTAGCGGCTCATGGCGGACCTTATGGCAAGAACATCAGCGGAGTTACACCGAACCCGGCGAAAAGGTCCAGAGCGTGCGTCAGGACGCGCGGGTCCGCGCATGATGCAGGGCTGCCACCGCACAGGACGCGAGCCGCGACATGGCACTGTCGGCGCGCGAGTTCAGAATCACCGGCACTTTCGCCCCCATCACAACGCCCGCACTTTCGGCGTGGCTGATGAAGGTCAGCTGCTTGGCCAGCATGTTGCCCGCATCAATGCCCGGCACCACAAGGATATTCGCCTGCCCCGCAACGCCGGATAGCAGCCCCTTGGTGCGTGCGGCGGCAAGGTCAACGGCATTGTCCATCGCCAGCGGTCCATCCACCAGCCCGCCGGTAATCTGGCCACGCTCGGCCATTTTCGACAGCAAGGCGGCGTCGATGGAGGATTGGATCGCCGGGTTCACCGTCTCAACCGCTGAAAGCACACCAACCCGAGGCTCCATCCCCAGCGATATCGCAAGGTCGATGGCATTTTGCACGATATCAACCTTGGTCGGCAGATCGGGGGCAATGTTCACAGCAGCGTCGGTGACCATGACCAGACCGGCCAGGCCCGGCACATCCATCACGAACACATGGGTCAGGCGGCGACCCACGCGCAGCCCGCCATCCCGCGCCAGCATCGGGCGCAGCAGATCATCAGTGTGCAGATGGCCCTTCATTACGGCGGCCACGTCACCCGCATGCACCAGAGCGCAGGCCGTTTGTGCCGCTTCGGCGGTTGTTGTGGCAGAAACGACGCGCACCTGCGATATATCTGCACCGATTCCCGCCGCAGCCGCCGCAATCCGCGCCGGATCACCCACCAGAATCGGCGTTATGATGCCTTCATGCAGTGCCAGAAGCGCGCCCGACAGGGCATTCGCCTCTTCCGGGCAGACAACGGCTGTGGGCAGGGCGGGCAACGGGCGGGCGCGATTCAGCAGCGCTTCGAAATGGCGGTGGCGCTGCACGATCAGACCTGGAACCTCAATATCCTCGGCCACGAACTTGCGCGGTGGAGCCATCACTTCGGCGGTGCCCTGCACGATAAGGGCATCATCAGCCAATCTGCGCACCTCGGTCGCCAGCGTGATCCGTCGCGCCGCATCCTTGGCAGTGACCCGAACCCGCGCCACAAGTTCCTCGCCCGCATGGGCGCGGGCTGCAAATGCAAGGCTCTGTCCCAGGTAGAGCGTGCCGGGGCCGGGCAACAATGTGCCCAGAACGGCCGAAATCAGCGATGCCACGAACATCCCGGGCGCCACATTGTCGGCCACTCCGTCGCCGTCTCCGTCCAGCCCCGGCAAGTGCATCGGATTGAAATTGCCCGACGCCACCGCGAACACATACAGATCGTCGGCAGTGATCAGCCTCCGCAATTCGGCGGCATCGCCGATGCTCAGGTCATCAAACGTCCGGTTTTCCAGCCGCAATCGGGGCCTCCTGCCAGCGCGGCGCGCAGCGATCCGTCAGAGCTTGCTTTCCGCAATCCGCAATTGGCGCGCACGGGTCAGAATCGCATCTTCCACCGCCCGCGCGGTTTCCGGCGCCACTGCGCCGCCACTGCGGCCGATCAAAGCCACTTTCAGCGAGCGTGCATCAAGTGCCGGGTCCTGAACGAAAATCGTCGCCCGGTATGACTGCCCGCCACCCGGCGGCGTGCCATAGCCGGTGACAATCACCCCGGTAAACGGATCAACCGATTCGATGGGCAGGAAGTTCAGAATATCAAGCGACGCATTCCACAGGTATTTGTTGACCCGGATTGTCGTGCTGGGCGGATCTGTGTTTGTGAACAGATCAAGCAAGGTTGCTCTTCGTCCGTTCTCGGGGTCGATCGCCAGACGCTCCTGTTCGGCCCGCCGCTGCAGGGTGGCCCGCGTCAACGGCGCTTCGGCAACAGGCTGGGCCTTGGCGCGGCGGCCAAAAAGTCCCGAATCCCCGCTGGATATCCCGCCACAGGCAGACAGCGTTGCTACAATACTGCCAAGAATGGCGGTTTGCGCTATACGGTGCAGGTTCATGCGGGCCCCTTTGTTCACGTTTCCGATGTCTAACTGACCCGTTTCAACCGAACAAGGGCTTTCGACCCTTGGCGATCCGGAGCGGATCAAAGACCCGAATCGCCAAAGGCCGCGATGGCCGGGGCGTTGCCGCGAAAAGCACTGTGGCTTTGCTGCACCATCCCCGGCGGGAATCCCGATTTTCGGCGGGTCTTGATTGCAATCGGGCCGCTTTGGGGCGAAACCACGGCATACCCAATTTGGATTCACCCAAGTTGGGCCCCACCCTAGATAATGAGGGAACACGATGAAAAAGATTCTTCTCGCCACGACGATGATCGTTGCGACCGCTGGTGTAGCCGCGGCTGACGTCACCGTTTCGGGCTCCGGCCGCATGGGTATCGTTTACGCTGAAGTCGGCGGAACCGATGCGACACGCATCGCCTACCGTCTGCGTTTGAACTTCGACGCCAGCAAGGAAACCGATGGCGGCATCACTTTCGGTGGCCGTTTCCGCGCTCAGGCAACTGACGGCACGACCGGCGCTCTTTGGAACAACGCCAAAGTCTATGCCAAATACAACGGTTTCACCGTTGAAGTCGGCAACACCGAAACCGCTTACGACGCCGCAGCTCTGCTGTACGCTTCGGAATTCGGTTTCATCGGCTCGACCACCGCTGGTTATGCCTTCCAGAACTACACCTCGTACCGCAGCAGCGAGTACACTGCAGCTCAGGTCGACCGTCTTGGCGTGTATGTTGCCTACTCGGCTGACACGTTCAACGCTCGTCTGTCGGTTGTGACGCCGGACCAGAACGGTTCGATCAACACGTCGCTGCCCGCTGGCGCGAAAGAAGAAGTCAGCGTTTCGGCCGACTACTCCTTCGGTGATTTCGTTGTTTCGGGTGCCTATGCATCCAGCGGCAACTTCATCGACGGCAACGACATCTATTTCCTGGGTGGCGAGTACAAGTTCAACGACGCTCTGTCGGCTGGCCTTCTGGTCAACGGCGGCGACGATGCTGATGGCGGCGTGACCGTGACTGCCTATGGCCGTTACACCACTGGCGCTGTTACGTTCGGTGGCTTTATCGGCACCAACGACCTGAACACCAACCAGGACGATATCGGTGGTGGTCTGGGCATTTCCTACGACATCGGTGGCGCGACTGTGGATGCAACCATCCAGCGTGGCTTCAACGACGACACCTACGCCGACCTGGGCGTGAACTTCTCGTTCTGATCCAACAATCAGACCGTACGGAAAGAGCGGGCCTTGGCCCGCTCTTTTCTTTTTGGTGCGCGGGGTGCAGACAGGATGCAGTTCGTGACCGCAATTCCCGAGGGCCTGATGTCTTTGACCGCCATTCTTGACCGTATCGCCATTGCCGAATCCGCTGCAGGCCGCGCGCCCGGGTCTGTCACGCTGATTGCCGTGTCAAAAGTGCAACCCCTGGACCGCGTGGTGGCCGTGCTTGACGCCGGGCACAGGATCTATGGCGAGAATTATTTGCAGGAAGCCGCCGCAAAATGGCCCGACCTGCGCGCACGGTTCAGGGACGTGTCGGTGCACATGATCGGGCCTTTGCAAAGCAACAAGGCCAAGGCGGCGCTGGGTCTGTTTGATGCGATCCACACCGTTGACCGCGCCTCTCTGGCCGACCGTCTGGCGCGTCTGGTGCAGGAACGGGGTGCTTGTCCCGAATTGTTCGTGCAGGTCAACACCGGGGCAGAACCGCAAAAGGCCGGTGTCCTGCCGGATGAGGCAGACGCCTTCATTGCCCGCTGCCACACGATGGATCTGCACTTGTCTGGCCTGATGTGCATCCCCCCCGAGGGTGAGGACAGCACGCCACATTTTGCCGCCTTGGCTGAAATGGCCGCCCGCAACGGTCTGCGCGGCCTGTCCATGGGCATGAGCGGCGATTTCGAGGCGGCGATTGCCGCCGGGGCCACGCATATCCGCGTCGGTTCGGCGATTTTCGGCGCGCGCACCTACACCTGAAGCGCATGCACCCCGCCGCTTGTTTGTCGGTTCAGGCGTTTGCACCGTATCAAGCGCCGATCGGCCGTCAGGCAAAGACAAGTGGTCACGTCAGCCAGTGCCGCCCCTGCGGTGCCAGCGCAAAACTGCGGTCCGTGAATTGCACCGGGCCATCCCAAAGCGCATCATACATCTGGTCGATGCCCTGCGCCCGCACCCAGTTTTCCGGAACGCCTGCCCAGTGATCGCCAAAGTTGTAAAGCCCCAGAAGCGCCCCTCCCGGAGCGCGCCGCACCATCGCAAACACCCCTGACGCGGGTGCAGCCAGCACCTCGGTCGGGAACGCCGCATGCAGCGCTGCCGTGGCCTTGCGCCGGACCAGAATATCGCGCACCCCCCGGAATACCCGCGCAGAAGCAGTTTGCGCCGTATCCCGGCTTGTCGCGGCATCCCAATCCATCATCGGGCGATGAACCCAGCGGCTGTCATGCGCGTGTTCGGGCACATCGCGGTAGCCATAGTCGTTCAACATTGCCAACTCGTCGCCCATATAGATCAGCGGTATCCCCCCGAACCCGGCTATCAGCGCATGGCCCATCAGAATGCGGTGCACGGCGGTATCCACTGCCTTGGCACCCTGATCCACGGCCCGCTCCAACCCCGCAAGTGACGCAAGGCTGCCCGAAATCCGCTTGTCTCCAGTGGCCTCATTCACCTGAAACAGCGCGCCTTTCGCGAAAGAACCGGGAAAGGCGCCCTCATAGAAATCCGACAGATAGGCGCGGTGCGCGGGGCCGGAAATCCCGAGTGCGGCTGCATCCTCATCCGTGATCGCCCAGCCGATATCATCATGGCAGCGCAGATAGGTCGCGTAGGTCGCATTGGTCAGCGTGGCCGGGAAATGGCTGCGCAGAACATGGGTCATCAGGCTTGTGTTGCGGGTCGCCAGTGCGCCCCAGAACTGAACCATAAGGCTGTTGTGATAGGCAAGGTTGCCCTCGCGCCCGTCATGTTTGCCGCGTCCGAGGTAAGGCAGCATCTCAGCCGGCGCGACAATCGCCTCTTCCAGATGCAGCACGGCGGCCGACGCAATCCGCGAACAGGCGCGCAGGGCCTGCAATATCATGTGAACCTCGGGTTCCGACTGGCAGCGCGTGCCGATCCGCTTCCACAAGAACGCCACAGCATCCAGTCGCAACACGTCAACGCCCTTGTTGGCAAGAAACAGCATGACCTCGACGATTTCCAGAAACACTGCCGGATTGGCCCAGTTCAGATCCCACTGGTGTTCGTTGAAGGTGGTCCAGACCCATTTCCCGAACTTGGGGTAATGCGTGAAGCTGCCCGGCGCGTTGTCAGGGAATACCTCGACCAGCGTTGCCTCATAGGCGCGGGGCAGGGCGTCGTCATCATACATCAGGTAATAATCGGTATAGGGTGCCTTCCCCTTGGCCGCCGCTTTCGCCCATTCATGTTCCTTGGCGGTGTGGTTCAGCACCAGATCGACGCACAGGCTGATCCCGCGGTCGCGCAGCGCTCGGGCGACATCCTCGAAATCCTGCATCGTGCCGTAGGCGGGGTTGATGCGGCGGTAATCCATCACCGAATAGCCGCCGTCGCTGTCGCCAGGGCGCGGCATCAGGCAGGGCATCAGATGAACGTAGGTGATGCCAAGGTCCTGCAGATAATCAAGCTTGTCCAGAATACCGCGCAGGTTTCCGGCAAAGCGGTCGATATAGAAGACATAACCCGCACGATCGGGACGTAAGAACCAGTCGGGTTCCAGATCGCGTGCCAGATCAAGGCGACGCAGATCATCGGGGCGGGCGGCCCATCCCGCTTGCAGCGTCATCAGCAGCTTTTCACGAAATGCCGGATAATCCGCCCGCGTGCCATATAGCGCATCCAGCATCGGCCAGAGATCAGGGGCCGAACGGGCAAGACGCAGGGCGAAAATCTCGTCCGACTGGGGGGCGGGTTTGCGGGCCATGTGATCCTCCGTGCGGCGCAGAGTATCAGGCCAAAGCGGTTTGGAAAGGGGTCACTCGCGGATGATCAGCCGGGTGTTGTGGCGGATGCGCGGGGCGATCCACAAAAGATCGGTCCGCGCAAAGGCCACACAGCCCGCCGTGGCATGGCGTGGCCTGCGCCAGCTATGCACGAAAATGGCCGAGCCCCGGTCTGGTTCGGCATGGGGCCAGTTCCAATCGGTGATCAGGATCAGGTCATACATGGGGTCGGCGCGGGTCAGTCGTTCATGGCGAAAGGCATGCGGGGTGCGGACCATAAGGTTGTAATCGGGGTCGGCGCTGTCATCCGACCACAGATCGACCCTGCGGATCGGCAACGCCCAATCCGCAGGGGCGATCAGCCGATCGGGGCGGAAAAGCATGCCGACAATTCGGTGCGTGCCGGCAGGCGTGGCCCCGTCGCCTTCGCGTTTGGTGCGGGCAGGCACAATGCCGCCGCGACCGATGGCACAGGCAAAGCGCCGCCCCATGAAGCGCGCACCCCATTTCATGACGACGATATCGGCGGTTTTCACAACAGATGCCCGGATTTCGCGGCCTTGGTTGCAAGGTAGCCTTCGTTCTGCGCCGTGCGACCCACCACCAGCGGCACCCGTTCCACAACCTCGATACCCTGCGCCTGCATCATCGTCAGCTTCAGCGGGTTGTTCGTCAGCAACCGCACCGCTGAGAAACCCATCTGCCGCAGGATCGACGCACCCAGCCGGAAATCCCGCTCGTCATCCTCGAATCCAAGGCGGTGGTTGGCCTCTACCGTGTCAAACCCTTGATCCTGAAGCGCATAGGCGCGCATCTTGTTGGCCAGCCCGATCCCGCGCCCCTCCTGGTTAAGGTACAAAAGCACCCCCGCACCTTCAGCCCCCATCTGTGCCAGTGCCGCGCGAAGCTGCGGGCCGCAATCGCATTTCAGGCTGCCCAGAACGTCGCCGGTAAAGCAGGCCGAATGAAGCCGCGCCAGAACGGGCGCACTGCGGTCAGGGCGGCCGATCTCGATGGCGTAGTGATCTTCGCCGCCATCTTCCGGGCGGAAAATCTGCACGCGCCCGGCCTGCGACGCCATCAAGGGCACGCGGGCGGCG
>JBGSRQ010000156.1:0-6296 GCA_041737515.1 Rhodobacterales bacterium
GTGAACTGGGCGGCGCGCGCTGGATCGTCAAGGCGCAGATCCACGCCGGGGGCCGAGGCAAGGCGGGGGGGGTAAAGCTCTGCAATTCCGACGCCGAGATCTACACCGCCGCCGAAGGCATGTTCGGCCAGCGTCTTGTGACCCACCAGACCGGGCCCGAGGGCAAAGGCGTCTACCGCGTTTACGTCGAATCCGCGGTGCCCTTTGACCGCGAGATTTATCTGGGCTTCGTGCTGGACCGCACCAGCCAGCGCGTGATGATCGTGGCCTCTGCCGAAGGCGGGATGGAGATCGAGGAAATCAGCGCCACCCGTCCCGACAGCATCGTGCGCCAGACGGTGGAACCTGCTGTGGGTCTGCGCGAATTTCAGGCGCGCGAGATTGCTTTTGCGCTGGGCATCCCGCAGGCGCTGACGCAATCCATGGTGCGCACTCTGATGGGATGCTATCGCGCGTTCCGCGATCTGGATGCCACGATGGTCGAGATCAATCCGCTGGTCATCACGTCGGATCAGCGCATTCTGGCACTGGACGCCAAGATGACCTTCGACACCAACGCGCTGTTCCGCCATCCGCAAATCGCCGAACTTCGCGACAAGTCGCAGGAAGACGCGCGCGAAAGCAACGCCGCCGACCGGGGACTTTCGTATATCGGTCTGTCGGGCAACATCGGCTGCATCGTGAACGGGGCGGGCCTTGCGATGGCCACGATGGATACGATCAAGCTGGCCGGGGGCGAGCCCGCGAATTTCCTTGATATCGGCGGCGGGGCCACGCCTGAACGGGTGGCCAAAGCGTTCCGGCTGGTGACATCCGATGCAAACGTGCAGGCAATTCTGGTCAACATCTTTGCGGGCATCAACCGTTGCGACTGGGTTGCGGACGGCGTGGTGCAGGCGTTGCAGGCAAACCCGGTGGATATGCCGGTGATCGTGCGTCTGGCCGGCACGAATGTGGAAGAGGGGCTGAAAATACTTGCGAAATCCGGCCTTCCGATCATCCGTGCCACGTCGTTGATGGAGGCCGCAGAACGTGCCGTGACCGCCTGGCAGAACGATCAGGCCTCGAACACCAAGGTAAGGGCCGCAGTATGAGCATTTTCCTGAACCGCGAAACGAAAGTCATCGTGCAGGGCATCACTGGCCGCATGGCGACCTTTCACACCACCGAAATGATCGCCTATGGCACCAATGTCGTGGGCGGCGTGGTGCCGGGCAAGGGCGGCACTTCGGTGCAGGGCGTGCCGGTTTTCGACACCGTGAAAGAGGCCGTGGCGGCCACCGGGGCCGAAGCCAGCCTCGTGTTCGTGCCACCGCCCTTTGCCGCCGATGGCATCATGGAGGCGGCAGACGGCGGCATCCGCTACTGTGTCTGCATCACCGACGGCATACCTGCGCAGGACATGATTCAGGTCAAACGCTATATGATGCGCTATCCCAAAGAGCGGCGCATGGTACTGACCGGTCCGAACTGCGCGGGCACCATCAGCCCCGGAAAGGCAATGCTGGGGATCATGCCGGGGCATATCTATCTGCCAGGCAATGTCGGCATCGTGGGCCGGTCGGGCACGCTGGGCTATGAAGCGGCACAGCAACTCAAGGATCGTGGGATCGGCATTTCCACCAGCGTCGGCATCGGCGGTGATCCGGTCAACGGATCATCCTTCCGTGATATTCTGGAGGCGTTCGAGGCTGATCCGGAAACGCACGTCATCTGCATGATCGGCGAAATCGGCGGCCCGCAAGAGGCGGAAGCTGCGGCCTATATCCAGAACCACATGACGAAACCGGTGATCGCCTATATTGCCGGCCTGACAGCGCCAAAGGGCCGAACGATGGGGCACGCGGGCGCGATCATCTCGGCCTTTGGCGAAAGTGCTTCGGAAAAGGTTGAGATATTGTCGGCGGCGGGCGTTACAGTGGCCGAAAACCCCAGCGTGATCGGCGAGACGATTGCCCGCGTGATGAAAAAGGCCGCATGATGAGAAAACCCCGCGTCCTTGCCACCCGACGCTGGCCCGCCGCGGTCGAAGCGCGGCTGGCCGATTTGTTTGACCTGACGTTAAATACCGGCGACAAGCCTTTGATTCTGGACGATTTTCGAACCGCCTTTCGGGACTATGACGCAGTGCTGCCAACGGTGACTGACAAACTGCCATCGGGCGCATTCGATGCGCCCACATCGCGCACGAAAATCCTTGCGAACTATGGTGTGGGCTTCAGCCATATCGACACGGCTGCCGCAAACGCGCTTGGCATGACCATCACGAACACGCCCGACGTTCTGTCGGAATGCACGGCTGATCTTGCCATGACCCTGATGCTGATGGTCGCGCGCCGCGCGGGCGAGGGCGAGCGTGAATTGCGCGCGGGTCAGTGGTCGGGTTGGCGGCCCACGCACATGATCGGCGCGAAAGTGTCGGGTGCCACGCTGGGCATCGTCGGCTTTGGCCGCATCGGGCAGGCGATGGCGCAGCGTGCGCATTTCGGCTTTGGCATGAAGATTGTCGTGCAGAACCGCTCGGCCGTGGCACCTGAAGTTCTGGCGCGGTACAATGCCGTGCAGGCGGCCACCGTAGAGGACCTGCTGCCGCAATGCGATTTCGTCAGCCTGCATTGTCCGGGAGGTGCCGCAAACCGGCATCTGATCAATGCGCGCAGGCTGGATCTGATGCGCCCGCACGCATATCTGATCAACACCGCGCGCGGTGAGGTTGTGGACGAACACGCGCTGGCCCATGCGCTGACCTATGGCACCATCGGCGGCGCGGCCCTTGATGTGTTCGAGCGTGAACCGCTGGTGCCCGACGCGCTTCTGGGGGCCGGCAATCTGGTGATGCTGCCGCATCTGGGCAGTGCCACGCGCGAAACGCGCGAGGCGATGGGGTTCCGCGTGATCGACAATCTGACCGATTTCTTCGCAGGCCGCACTCCGCGCGACAAGGTGGCCTAGGGCGATCCACGCGAAGATCAGGTTCTGCCGTTGCGTCCCTTTCAGCCTGATCCAGGCTGAAGGCGTGCGCCTCAGAACAATGCATCGGTCTGCTGCCGCGCCTGCGCCAGCGACGCTTCGACATTTCCGATGATCTTGTCCATCTTGGCATTTACTTCTGCCGCACGTTCGGGCGGGTTGATCCCCAGAACGACACCACGTTGTGCGGCATACAGCCCGCGCACCTGATTGGAATGAGCGTCGGTGCGGTGCAGAAAACCGGTTTTCACCGGCGTGCGCAAAAGGGTGAGGCCCTGCTCCTTTGCCCCCAGATCGCCGGTTTCCACATGCTTGGCCAGGGGCGCAATCGCGGCTGCGGCGCCCTGCGTCGCAAATCGCCCGACATCTTCCACCGCGCCCGTTTCGCGCGTCACCTCTTTGGCCAGGGGCCGGTAGATCGGCACCGCAAAGCCGGTCTCGTCGGTATAGCGCTGCATCGCGCCGCCACCAAACAGGGGCAGGCGCTGCAATATCTGCAAGCGGCGATCCTGGGCCTGGGTCAGCGGGCCCTCTGGCACGACCCGCTTGCGGATTTCAGCAGCCATGGGTTCGGTCGCGATGGTCAGCGCCTGTGCACGTTTGGGATAGGCCTTGTCGATGATGTGGTCATATTCGAAGTATAACCCCAGCCCCGCCTGCCGCGCCGAATACGGCCCGCCTGCGCCTTCCTGCCGCTCGAAGTCGGGCACGCCGTCACCGCCAAAGGCAAACTCCGACCCCGCGCCCGCTTTCAGATCGGCGGCATTGGGCAGGGGCACGGCGGGGGCGGCCTTGGTGGCATTCATCGCATAAAGCGCGTTGTTGGCACTTGTCATCTGCGCAAGCCCTGCTTCGACGTCGGCCTTGATTTCGGGCGTCGCGTCCTTGTCCTTGCCCATCACCAGCCGGATTTCAGCCACTTCCGCCTCGACCTGCCGCTTGAGCAGCCGTTTGATGACCGCGCCGGGATTGGCCCCGCCTTCACTGCGGGCGGTTTTGACGATGTCTTCGGGGCTTGGCAGACCCTTGCCCTTGCTGACGATATGGTTGCCCTTGTAAAGCGCGATGGCTGGAAACTGCGGCGCATCCTCGGCGATCCTGTCAAAACCGGGGGTGCCCAGTTTGCCCAGCGGCGCTGCGGCAGGGTCGGCAAAGGCGCCGCCCTTGGCGCGGTCTGCAGCCAGATTTCGGGCCTCACGCGGTTTGCCGCTGCGCAGCAGGTCGGATTGCGCATCGTCGGTGGGCTTGGTGCCCAGCAGATGCAGGTTTTCCAGCAAAAGCTTGGGAAACTGCTTTTCCATCGTGTGATCAAGTTCGTAGTAATCCGACATTGGAAAGTTTAATTTCTTATCGGAAACAACGGCTTCTCCGCGTTTCTTCAGGTTTTCATAGGCGGCGTCCGCCAACCCCTCCAACCCTTGGATGCGGGGCTCTTTGGCCCGGTAAAGTGCGGCTGACTCCGTGACCTCGGACGAGGTGGCGATGTTGGTGTCGATCGGCGCGCCTTCCTTCGTCAGATCGCCGGTGTCGGCATCAAGTGCCTTGTCCATCTTTTCGGTGGCGGATTTGTTCGGCGTTTTCTCGTTTTCGGGGTCAAGCTTTTCGTAGGGGCTCAGATTCGTATCGGTCTGTTTCAACTCGGCAGCCAGTTCGCCCGCGTCTTTCCTTGACCCGTCCTCCTTGATCTTCGCCAGTTCGGCGGAACTTGCCGCCTCGACCACCTCAATCGGTTTGGGGTCTGATGCCACCATGAACCGCAACCCCTTGCCCTTCTTTTCGGCATGGATCGAATGGTCGGTCTTGCCCACCTTGAAGGTCTTGCCCGGCAGCTTGCGCTTGCCGTTGATCTTGCCGATCAGCTTTGAAAACAGCGCCTTGGCCTTTTTCACCACGAAATCGACCATCTTTTCCATGGCCTTGTTCACCGGCGTGCGCAGGCGTTCGAATACGGCGCTGATGCGCGCGGGAATTCCATTCAACCCGATCAGGGCAGCAAGGAACGACAGCACAACCGGCACCGTGCGGCCGATGGTCTGTTCGATGAAATCGGCCGCCGTCTGGACTTGGCCGCGTGCAATCGAGGCGACGGAAGAAAAGATGGATTGTGCGACGGCGGCAATCTGCTGCAATCGTTCCAGAAACGTCACGACCAGATCATAGATCGCAAGCACCACCTTGATCACCGCCCCGATCGGGTTGGAAAGCCCCGCCAGCCAGCCGATCCCCGCCTTGACGATGGCCGTTGTCACCATCTGGCCGATGCCGCCGATGACGGTTTCGCGAAAACTGTCGATCATGCCAAGGATTTTCTGCCAGACGCCAAGAAAGCCTTCCGTGATCAGCACGCGCACGATCTCGACCGAGGTTTCAATGAAGCTGACCATCTTTTCGCCCTTCGGCCCCAGCTTCTTGACCAGAATCTTGCGGAAATTGGCGTAGGTGATGCCGACGATCTGCAACAGGATGCTCATCAATCCGCGAAAATCCAGCCGCTCGGGAAGCTCGATCCCAAGCCCCGCCATCGCGCCGAAAAGCCAGCCCAGAACGCCGCGTTTCAGATGATCCAGAATGTTGGTGCCAAACTGCTGGAACCCGCCGACAACCGCGCGCACAAGATTTTTCGCAAAACCCAGGGGGTCATCCAGAATAAGCCGGATGGCATCGCGCGCCTGCTCGATCACCCCCCAGACGGCATCGGCATAGGGGCCCGCCAGTTTCAGCGCGCCCTTGATGATGAACTCCAGCACCTTCTGGGTGATCTCGGCCACGAAGGTCAGGATGTCATCGACCAGCGGTCTGAACAGTCGCGTCAGGTTTTCTATGGGCGAGAATGACGCCACCGCATCCAGCACCTGCGACAGAAGGGCGGTGATGCGGGCGACGGTGATGTTCAGATCGCGCAGCCGGTCCGAGACCCAGGCAAAGGCCGCGTCAATCGCGTGGGTTTCGTTCAGCTTGTCAAAGATCGCGGTGCCCCCCGGCACCAGCCCGAACAGCCCGCCCAGAAGGTTCGTGGCGGTCATCTGCACCGTCACTCCGGAAATCAGCGTCTTGCCGTAAAGCACGGTGATCAGGGTATAGCCCGGCACCTGACGCGCGTAACCTTCGGCCTTTCCGGCAAAGTAGCCTTCGTCCTCATCCCGGCGGATCGCCGCACGCGGCAGGCTGTCCGCTCCGGTCGTCTGCTGAACCACATGGGTCAACTCATGCGCCATAAGCGCCGTGTCCGCAGCCGTTTCGCCGGGGCCAAGCCAGATGTCGCGGCCATGGGTGAAGGCGCGCGCGCCGATACGAGAGGCGGCGTCGCGGTCGGCAGGTTGGTCATG
>JBGSRQ010000226.1:0-5143 GCA_041737515.1 Rhodobacterales bacterium
GTGGCTGGCCCGACGCAATACGGCGCGGCTCATCGCGCGCGGCGCGCATGAGGTGGCCCCGGACCACTATCCGCTGATCGTGGCGATGCACGCGCTGTGGCTGGGCGTACTTTGGCTGTTCGGTTGGTCGGCAGAGGTGCAGCCGGTGTGGCTGGCGGTCTTTGCACTGCTGCAGGTTCTGCGGGTTTGGGTTCTGGTCACGCTCGGCCCGCGCTGGACCACGCGGATCATCATTCTGCCTGGCGCGCAGCTGGTTACCAAAGGTCCCTACCGGTTCCTGTCACACCCCAACTACCTTGTTGTGGTCGGGGAAATAGTGGTCCTGCCGCTGTGCCTTGGCCTGCCATGGGTCGCAGTGATCTTTAGCTTGCTCAACGCGGTCGTTCTTGCCATTCGCATTCGCGCCGAAAGCGGAGCGCTCAGGATGCCCTCACATGCCCTCTGAAAGCGCACAAATTGCGCGCACCCCGGCAAAGGTCTGGATCGGGTTCGGGGCGATGTGCATCGGCATGTTCATGGCGATCCCGGATGTACAAATCGTCGTCACGTCGCTACCGAACATCCAGGCGGCGCTGAACATCGCCCCGGATCAAATGAGCTGGGTACAGACCGCCTATTTGATTGCCGAGGTCATTGCCATACCGCTTACCGGCTTCCTGATCCGCACCCTGGGAATGCGGCGCCTGTTTGTCAACGCGATCTCGATCTTCACGGTGGCCTCGATCGGCTGTGCGGCCAGCCAGAACTTTGGCCAACTGGTAGCATTGCGGGTAGTTCAGGGATTGGCGGGGGGCGTGTTGATCCCTGCTGTCTTTGCTGCCGTTTTTCTCATGTTTCCGCAGCGCCATCAGGGGCTTGCCACAACCATCGCGGGCGTTCTGGCCGTTTTGGCCCCCACCGTCGGGCCGATTGCAGGCGGCTATATCACCAGTACGTTTTCCTGGCATTGGTTGTTCTTGATCAACGTCATTCCCGGCATCGTGGCCGCTGCTGTCTGCGCCGCCGCGCTGCCAAAGGCATTCACCGCGCCCGGTGGTCTCCGCCAATTAGATGTGCTGTCGCTTGGCAGCCTGGCCTCGGCGCTAGCGGCGTTTGAGATTGCGCTGAAAGGGGCCCCGGATCGCGGCTGGCTTGACCCACTTGTAGTCGGGTTTTTCGTGGTCAGCCTGGTAGCAGGGTCTGGGTTTGTGCGCCGCAGTCTGTCGCGCGACACCCCGATCGTTGACCTGACGAACTTCGCTGACCGGAATTTCGCCGTCGGCTGCGTGTTAAGCTTTGTGCTGGGCATCGGACTTTTCGGGTCGGTTTACTTGATGACGGTGTTTCTGGCCTTTGTTCGCGGGCATGATGCACTCGAAATCGGAACAATCATGCTTGTCACCGGTGCTGCGCAACTGCTTGTCGCCCCGGTCGCCGTGGCCCTTGAGCCCCGCGTTGATGCGCGGCTTTTGACGGCGTTAGGCTTCCTTATATTCGCCATCGGACTAGGCCTTAGCGCCGTCCAGACGCCTGCGACCGATTTTTCCGAGATGTTCTGGCCACAGGTGACACGCGGGTTGGCGATCATGTTCTGCCTTCTGCCGCCAACACGGCTGGCCCTTGGCCATATCGAACTCTCCCGCGTGCCGGACGCAAGCGCGCTCTTCAATCTGATGCGAAACCTTGGGGGGGCTATCGGGTTGGCACTGATTGATACGGTAATCTATGGCCGCGCGCCGGGCCATGCCGCCGACCTGATCGCTAGCCTGTCCGAAGGGGATGCAGCAACAGCCACCTTCCTTGGGATACCGCCCACCCAGATGGCCCTGCTGCCTCCGGCACCCATCGACCCGGCATTGATGGGCATGGTGCAGCCACTTATCGAAAAAGCCGCCCTGACGATGGCGATCAATGATGCTTGGGGCTTGATTGCCGCCCTTACCATGTTTGCGGTACTGCTTGTCGCGTTCGCAAAAGCAACGCCGAAGACGACTGTGGCCCAAACTCAAATGTCTTGACGGTGTTGTCAGAAGAACTTTGCTTGCCGTGGGGCAGGGCGCCCGGCTAGCCTGCTGGGAAGATCAAACGCTCCCCTTTCCGGTACTTCAAGACCAGCCCCGAGATCATCCGCCTGGCGGTGATGCTTTACATCCGCTTCCCGCTCTCGCTCCGCAACGTTGAAGACCTGTTGCACGAGCGTGGCATCGAGATCAGCCATGAGACGGTGCGGTTCTGGTGGAACAGGTTTGGGCCGATGTTTGGCGCCGAGATCAGGGGCAAGCGTGTCGAAGCAATGCGCGCGCATCGTCACTGGCAGTGGCACCTGGATGAGGTCTACGTGAAGATCAACGGCGTGACACACTATCTCTGGCGAGCTGTCGATCATGAGGGTGAGGTGCTGGAAAGCCTCGTGACCAAGTCTCGAGATCGCAAGGCGGCATTGAAATTCTTGAAGAAATCCATGAAGCGGCATGGGCGTCCTGAGACCATCGTGACCGATCGACTTCGGTCCTACGGCGCCGCCTTGAAGGATCTCGGTCGCGGTGATGACCGCGAGATGGGGCGCTGGCTCAACAATCGCGCGGAGAATTCACACCTGCCGTTTCGACGACGTGAGCGGGCGATGTTGCGGTTCCGGCGCATGCGAACGTTACAGAAGTTCGTCTCTGTTCATGCCTCGGTCCACAACCATTTTCCAACGGAGCGCCACCTCCAAAACCGCGACACCTACAAGACGACCCGCGCCGCCGCTCTCGCCGAGTGGCGCGGCCTTCTCGCTGCCTGATATGAAACTGGGGTTGGGGTAACGGAGACTGGTTCGCATTCGTCTGACAGCACCCACAGGCCAAATCAAGCGCCCTTGCTCCATCCATGATCCCATCCTCCGACGTGGCGTACCGCGTCCAAGTCTTGCGCCGTCTTTTTCCAGCATGCAAAAGCGAAGTTTTCATGCTAGGATGAATTTCATTCATCTAGCGGATTGGTTCATGCGCGCTCTTCCCCCTTTGACATCTCTGCGGGCTTTTGAGGCCGCCGCGCGCCTGCTCAGCTTTCAAGATGCCGCCAAGGAGCTTGGCCTGACACCGACGGCCATCAGCCATCAGGTGCGTCTGTTGGAAGAGTATTGCAGCAAGCCCTTGTTTCAGCGTCGCCCCCGCCCCCTGTCCTTGACGCCTGCGGGCGCACGCATGCTACCCAAGATCGCCCAAGGTCTGGACCTGCTGGCCGAGGGTTTGGCTTCGGTGGTCGATCCGGTTGGGCAACGCCTGCGGATTACGGCGACAAATGCCTTTGCCGCCCGTTGGATCATGCCACGCATGGCATCCTGGCGCGAAAAGCATCCGGCTATAGGGTTGGACATCATGGGCACTGACGATGTGCTGGACCTGGCAGGAGATCAGATTGATATCGCCATCCGCTACGCCCGAAGCCCACCGAAAGGCTTTGTTTGCTCCGAAATCGGCCGCGACCGCTATGTCCTTGTCGCCAGCCCTGTACTGGTCGGGCCCGCACAGGTTGTGCTGTCGCCAACCGACCTTCTGCGCTTTCCGCTGATCGATGGCCAGTGGCCTGAGGACTCCCAAAATCCGCCCATGTGGCGCGAATGGGTCAGGGTGGCCCGCCGAACCGCAGCCGAGGTTCCGGATCTGGACAAACACGCGGCCCTCAGTTTCCGCGAGGACCTGCACGGTATTGAGGCCGCCATTTCCGGTTATGGCATCGCCATCTGCAGTGACGTTCTTGTGGCGGGAGACCTGATCGAAGGGCGGCTTGTCCAGGTGTCCCCGCTCTCTCTGGATGGCTACACGTTTTACGTCGCCCACCGGCAAAACCATGGCCGCAGAAACCAGATCAAGGCATTTGGCACCTGGATCGCAGACCAATTTCAATCGGAGCTGGCTGGCTGAACGGAGGCAATAGTCTCCCCGCGAAACCCACTAATGCGTCGGGTCCATGCCGACCGTGAAGATGACACTGCTGTCGGCAAACCGTAGCTCTTGGCGCAAAGAAGAACTGGCAAGCGCACCTGCTACTTGATTCGAAGGTCGCGCCTTCGACGTGTTCGGCCCAATGCCGCGGTCTAAAGCGTGACGACCATGTTTAGCTTCCCGGAACCCGACGGTCGGTCTTGCCCAAGCGAAAGCGCGTCGGCAATGTGCGATCATGCGGAACCGCTGAAGCATGAGTCAAGGCAATCCCTTGCGCATTGCGCAGTTGCCGTAAGCGGCATCGGCTTCGGCGGCCACGATCCGCCGCAACTGCCCGATCGGGATCACCATAGGAGAAATCTTTGTTCGAGACATGCACCTGGCTGAATGAGCCGCGCAACTGGGCGATAACCGGCGGAGTGCTGGAAATGACAACCGAAAAGGGGTCGGATTTCTGGCGGAACACCCATTATGGCTTCACCCGTGATTCCGGGCATTTCTTCGGGTCTCGGCGGGAGGGGGATTTCACGGCTTCGTTGTGCATCGAGGGCGACTATACCGACCTTTATGATCAGGCCGGGATCATGGTGCGCGTGGACGAGACCTCTTGGGTCAAATCTGGGATCGAACTGTCGGACGGCGAGGCTTGTCTGGGCAGCGTCCTGACGGTCGGCCAGTCGGATTGGGCAACCTCTGTCCACCACGGCCCTGCTTCCCCATTCCATCTGCGGATCACTGTAGAAAAGGGCATCTTGCGCATCCAGTGGTCACAGGACGGACTGCGCTGGCCGCTGTTGCGTCTCTGCCCGTTTCCGCAAGTATCGACTTACCTTGTCGGCCCCGTCGCCTGCAGCCCGGAACGGGACGGCTTGAAAGTGCGGTTCTCAGAGTTTCAGATCGGGGCACCGATGGGCAAGGCTCTTCATGATCTGACCTGACCCAGGGCTCGACGGTGAAGACCAGGGCAGACGCAGCCGATTGGGCTAACAAACTGCGTATGGCCGCTTGTAGCCTGTGCTGTTCAAACCTCACCTGACGCGCGTTTGTCGGCTTGCCGCCCCTCACGTCACGCCGTTGCAACGACGTGGTCGGCTCAAAGCAGACGATCAGAACCGAAAATGCGTTTGGCACAGCTTCGCCAAAGCCGACATTCACGTTAGGGATATGAGCCAAGCTCGGATCCCGACCCAAGTGTCGCCATTTTTCGCACTCGTTCGAGGAAGGCCGACATGAAG
>JBGSRQ010000262.1:0-2773 GCA_041737515.1 Rhodobacterales bacterium
TGTCGGGGCGGGTGGTGATCGAGACGCTGCGCGACGAACTGCCATCGCTGCGGGTGGCCGATCTGCGCAGAGATACGGGCGAGGTGCGGCTCTGGTTTGACACTCCGCGCGGCCCGCTGGAGGTGACGATGGACCGTCGCCGTGTGTCGGCCACCAATCCCCATCAGCTTTTGGTGCTGATGATCTTTACCTCGCTTCTGATGACCTTGATCGCCTATCAGTTCCTGCGCAATCAGTTGCGTCCGATCCGCCGTCTGGCCCGCGCGGCCGAGGCGTTCGGGCGTGGACGGCATGTGCCCTACAAACCTGGTGGCGCGCAAGAGGTGCGTGCGGCAGGCAGCGCATTCCTTGACATGCGCGCCAGAATTGAACGCCAGATCGAGCAGCGCACGCTGATGCTGTCGGGTGTCAGTCACGATCTGCGCACGCCCTTGACGAGGCTGCGGCTGGGCCTTTCCATGCTGCCCGAAGATGAGGAAAGCCGCGCTTTGCTGGGCGATGTGGCCGATATGCAGCGGCTGGTTGACGAATTTCTGGCCTTCGCACGCGGTGATGCGCTGGACGAAACCGAAGATGCAGACGTGCGGGCAATCCTGTCGCGGATTGTCGAAAATGCGCAGCGCACAGGACAGGATGTGATCCTGGGCGAGATGTCGGGTGAGGCGATTGCACGTCTGCGCCCGGTGGCGGTGACGCGGGCAGTTGAAAACCTTGTCGGCAACGGCGTGCGTTACGGCAAACGCGTCGTGGCATCGGTTGTTGTCACCGAAAGGGCGGTGAAATTCACCGTCGAGGATGCGGGCCCCGGTATTCCGAAAGATCAGATGGACGAGGCGGTGGTGCCCTTTGTCCGGCTGGACGGCGCGCGCGATCCCAATATGGGTGGCGGCGCGGGGCTTGGCCTTTCCATCGCTGCCGATATCGCACGGAGTCATGGCGGTGTTCTGCGGCTTGGTGTCAGCGAGACCTTGGGCGGGCTGAAGGCAGAACTTGTTCTGGCGCGGTGACGCGCGCTACCGGGGCCGCCCGAATACGACAACCCAGTTTGGCCGCGCGCCATCCACCAAAGCGACGCCCACTTCGGTGACAGATGCGTTCAGGATGTTGTTGCGGTGGTGCGGCGAGCGCATCCAGAAATTCACGGCGCGGTCATAGGTGGCGAAACCGATGCCGGTGTTTTCAGCTGCGGTGCGCAGGGTATAGCCCACACGGTGCAGTCTGGTGCGCAGGTCTGATCCGTCTGAACCGACATGGCTGTAAACGCCGCGCGCGGCATTGTCACAGGCATGCGACAGCGCCACGCGTGACAGTTTTGCCGATTGGTGCAGTTGCGGCAGGCCCGCCGCACGGCGCTGCGTGTTCATGGCCTGAATGGTGGCCGTCACTTCGGCCTTGGCGCGGGCTGACGTCTTGCACGGTGCCGACAGGACCGGCGTCGTGACCAACAGCCCGGCCACAAGAGCAAGGCTGCCCCATGCGAACGAATGTTTCTTGCTGTTACGCGGCATCTGAAGCCTTCGGTGAACCGTCGGGAATAGCCGCTTTACAACCGAAGATTGAGGCGAAGGCGAGGGGGGAAAGCGGCCCTTTCGTGGCCTGGGGGCGGCTTTGGCGGGAAACGGCTTGGCGAATGACGCCAGGCGCGCTGCTATCCGCCCATCACCGCCTTGCGGAATGGGTAAAAGCCGTGGGTGGCGTGCGGCCAGGCCGCGCGATCCGCGGGGCGGAGCACTTCACACAGATCAATGTCGTGAGCCTGCAGCCGGGGGCGCAACTGCGCCAGCGTCTCGGCGACCGGACCGACCGGCGCGTAGAGCGTCACGATCTGGCTTGCGCCCTGTGACTTTGCCCAATCCGCCATATCCTGGAGGTCCGCGGTGTCGAACACCCTGCCAGTGGTTCCGGCCCTGCCGGAAAGCCGCGTCGTGGCATCGGCCATTGCGCCCGCGGAAAAATCCCGAACCGGTCGGGCGACAAAAAGCGGCGAGCGGGCGTTTGCCGCGTTCAGCCGGATTGTCGTGACTGGGCGCAGGCCTGTTTCCATCATGCCCTCGGGACACAGATCGTCATCATGCAAAAGCAGGGCTGACGCGGCATCGGGCCGCCATTCCTGCACGCCGCGCAACGCCTGGCGCTCACCCATGGGTGGTTCTGTCAGGGCGGTGGCATGGGTCGCCAGTCCCCTGGGATGGAATCGCCCGCCCGTGCAGCGCGCGATAATGTCGGGGTGTGCCAGATAGGTCTTGCCCACTGTCTGCAGCCCCGCCACCCAACGCCAGCTTAGCGTATTTGATGCGGCATCCCCGTCGATCAGATGGCGCAGGAAGAAATCTGCGCCCAACTCCCACGGCAGGCGCAGCGTGAAAATCCAGATCGAGGCGAACCACATCCGCGCGTGATTGTGCAGATAGCCTGTTCCAACCAGATCCTGCGCCCATTGATCAAAGCCGTCGATGCCGGTCGTGCCCGCACAGGCGGCCCCGAAATCCGCGCGCAGACCGCTTTCGGTGGCAACCCGGTTCAAGGCGGCCTGCACGCCCTGCCGGTAGCGCCGCCAGATGCCGGGGCGCTGTTCCAGCCAGCCTTTCCAGTAGATGCGCCACCAGACTTCGGTCACGAACTTGTCTGCTTCGCGGCCATGTGCCGCAGTGGCGGCGGCGATCACTTCGGACTCGAGGATCAGCCGGTGCCGCAGATACGGCGACAGGCCCGACACATGCGGCTGCCCCGGCGCATCGTGGTTGCGCCATTGCGCATAGTCCCGCCCTGCGCG
>JBGSRQ010000273.1:0-2402 GCA_041737515.1 Rhodobacterales bacterium
TGTGGTCGGCAATGTGCTGCCCGCCTCGGCCCCCGATGTGCAGACTGCCCTTGCCGCCGCCAGGCTCTGGGATGCGGCCCCGGCAGAGCGCGCGAAAACCCTGATGCGCGCGGCTGATCTTTATGAGGCGAACTTCGGCGCGATCTTTGCACTGCTTGCGCGCGAGGCCGGAAAAAGCCTTGCCGATGCGGTGGGTGAATTGCGTGAGGCTGTAGATTTTCTGCGCTATTATGCGGGGCAGGGGGCTTCGCTAGCGGATGGCGCACGCGGCACTTTCGCCTGCATCAGTCCATGGAACTTTCCGCTTGCCATCTTCACCGGGCAGATTGCTGCGGCCTTGGCGGCGGGCAATGCGGTGCTGGCCAAACCTGCCGAACAGACCCCGCTGATTGCCACCCTGGCCGTTGATCTGCTGCTGAAAGCCGGGGTGCCCGATACCGCGCTGCAACTCTTGCCCGGCGATGGCGCGGTCGGCGCAGCGCTGACCCGGGACGCACGGGTGGATGGCGTCTGCTTCACCGGATCAACCGCAACCGCACTGAAAATCCGTTCCAGCATGGCGCAACATCTGGACCCGACAGCGCCCCTGATCGCCGAAACCGGCGGGCTGAACGCGATGCTGGTGGACAGCACTGCGCTGCCCGAACAGGCGGTGCGCGACATTGTCGCCTCCAGTTTCCAGTCGGCGGGGCAGCGCTGCTCGGCGCTGCGTTGCCTGTATCTGCAAGAGGATATCGCGGCGACGGTTCAGCACATGCTGTTTGGCGCAATGGCCGAACTGGCGCTGGGAGACCCGTGGGATCTGGCAACCGATGTGGGCCCGGTGATTGATGCGGCGGCGCACAAGAACATCGCCGAATATATCGCGGTGGCGCGGGTCGAGGGGCGCGTGATCCAGGACCTGCCCACCCCCGCCGGCGGCCATTTCATTGCGCCCACGGTGATCCGCGTAAGCAGTATCAAGGACATGCCACGAGAGATTTTCGGGCCTGTCCTGCACATCGCCACGTTCCGAGCCGATGAGATTGATCGCGTAATTTCGGACGTAAATGCAACGGGTTACGGCCTTACTTTCGGGCTTCACACACGGATTGATGACAGGGTTCAGCACATCGTCGAACACCTGTCGGTCGGCAACATCTATGTCAACCGCAACCAGATAGGTGCTGTCGTCGGCAGCCAACCCTTTGGCGGCGAGGGGCTTTCGGGCACCGGGCCCAAGGCAGGCGGGCCGGAGTATCTGGCGCGCTTTACCGCACGGCTTGCGCCCGAGGTTACGGCCAAACCCGCTGAATCCGTGACCGAGACGCAGATTGCGGTCGCCCTCAAGGCCACTGGCACATCGCGCGAACCTGTGAAAACGCATGATCTTCCCGGCCCTACGGGCGAATCAAACCGGCTTTCAGTCTATTGTCGTCCGCCGCTTCTGTGCCTTGGCCCTGACGGCGCGCAAGCTGTGGCACAGGCTGAGGCGGTGCGGGCGCTGGGCGGTGCTGCGATCGTCGCAACCGGGCTGGAGCCGCAGGCGCTGATGCGCCTTTCGGGATTTTCCGGCGCGCTGCATTGGGGAACGGCAGATCAGGCGCGGCCCTTTGCGGCGGCTTTGGCGCAGCGCACAGGCCCGATCTTGCCGCTGATCGGGGGGGCGCCCGATGCCGCGCATGTCACGCTGGAGCGGCACGTCTGCATCGACACCACCGCATCGGGGGGCAACGCGCAGCTTCTGGCGGAAGGCGCCTCTTGACCAACGCCCGCGGATCGGAAAGCGTGAGGCCATGTTTCCGATCCGCGATCATAACCCCTCGGGGCGCACGCCCTATGTGACCTACACGCTGATCGCGGTGAATGTCGCGGTGTTTCTGGCTTATTGGTTGACGCTGCGCGACCCCAATGCGCTGGGGTATTTCTACTTCACCTGGGGTGTCGTGCCTGCCGAAGTGATGGCGGGCTATGGTTGGCAGGGGTTCCTTACCTCGATGTTCCTGCATGGCGGTTGGTTGCATTTGGCGGGCAACATGCTGTTTTTATGGATTTTCGGTGATAATCTGGAGGATGAGATGGGGCATCGGCTCTATCTTGTCTTCTATCTTGTCGCGGGCATTCTGGCGTCAGTGTTGCAGGTGGCGGCCGACCCGACCTCGCAAGCGCCCGTTGTGGGGGCCTCGGGTGCGATCGCGGGCGTCATGGGGGGGTATCTGTTGCTGTTTCCCAAGGCGCGTGTCGATGTCATTTTCATTTTCATCATCTTTTTCCGCGTTTTCCCGATCCCGGCATGGGCTGTGCTGGGCGTCTGGTTCGGGGTGCAGATGTTTTCCGGGTTGTCCACGCCAACCGGGTCGGAAAGCGTGGCCTACTGGGCGCATATCGGCGGGTTTCTGGCCGGCATGGCGATGGCCGTGCCG
>JBGSRQ010000325.1:0-2157 GCA_041737515.1 Rhodobacterales bacterium
CGTCGGGCCAGGCCAAGGGCGGCAAAGCAATCGGCTTCGGCCAGCCGGGTCAGGGTAGCGGGGGGAATGCCCGCGCGGCGCCAGACATCTTCCAGCGCGCGATAGCCGTTGCCGCGCGCGACGGTGATCCACAACGCCTCGTCTTCGGTGACGCCCTTGATCTGGCGAAATCCAAGCCGCAGGGCAAGATCGCCTTCGCCGGTTTCCTCCATCACATTGTCCCAGTGGCTTGCGTTGATGCAGGGGTGCAGCACGATGACACCGTGTTCGCGGGCATCGCGCACGATCTGGGCAGGGGCGTAGAAGCCCATCGGTTGGGAGTTCAGCAGCGCGCAGGCAAAAAGGCCCGGATGATGCCGCTTGATCCAGCTTGAGGCATAAACCAGCAGTGCGAAGGACGCCGCATGGCTTTCGGGAAAGCCGTAACTGCCAAACCCTTCGATTTGCGAAAAGCAGCGTTGCGCGAAATCGTCGTCATAGCCATTGGCCTGCATACCCTGCAAAAACCGGTCTTTCAGTGCCGTGACATTGCCGTGTTTCTTGAACGTCGCAAGCGCTCGGCGCAAACGATCTGCCTCCAGCGGTGTGAAACCCGCACCAAGGATGGCGATCTGCATCGCCTGTTCCTGAAACAGCGGAACGCCCAGTGTCTTGCCCAAGACCCGGCCCAAGGCATCAGACGGGAAGCTGACAATCTCTTGTCCATTGCGGCGGCGCAGAAAGGGGTGGACCATATCGCCCTGAATGGGGCCGGGTCGGATGATTGCCACCTGAATGACCAGATCGTAAAATGTGCGCGGCCGCATCCGGGGCAGAAAGTTCATCTGGGCGCGGCTTTCCACCTGAAACACGCCCAGACTGTCAGCTTTGCACAGCATGTCATAGGTCGCGGCATCTTCGGGCGGCAGGGTCGCAAGGCTGTAGCGGGTGTGGTGGTGTTTTTCCAGCAGATCGAACGCCTTGCGGATGCACGACAGCATCCCCAACGCCAGAATATCGACCTTGAGGATGCCCAGCGTGTCGATATCATCCTTGTCCCAGCAGATGACGGTGCGATCCTCCATCGTGGCGTTCTCGATCGGCACCAACTCGTCCAGCCGCCCTTCGGTGATGATGAAACCGCCGACATGCTGCGACAGATGCCGGGGGAAACCCTGTATTTCCTCGACCAGAGCCAGCGTCTGGCGCAGGCGTTTGTCGGCGGGATCAAGACCGATTTCGCGCAGGCGGTCATCCTGAATGTCCTTGCGCCCGCCCCATCCCCAGATCTGGCTTGACATGGCCGACAGCGTGTCTTCGGTCAGCCCCATGGCGCGGCCAACCTCGCGCACGGCACGTTTGCCGCGATAATGGATCACGGTGGCACACAGGCCCGCGCGGTGGCGGCCATAGCGCTGATAGATGTGCTGGATCACCTCTTCGCGGCGTTCATGCTCGAAATCGACGTCGATGTCGGGCGGTTCGTCTCGCGCCTCACTGACGAAGCGTTCAAAGACCATCGTGCCGATCTCGGGGCTGACCGAGGTCACGCCAAGTGCATAACAGACCACCGAATTGGCCGCAGAACCGCGCCCCTGACACAGGATGCCGCGACTGCGGGCAAAGGCCACGATGTCATGCACGGTCAGGAAATACGGTTCATACTTCAGCTTGGCGATCAGGGCGAGTTCGTGGGCGACCTGGGTTTGTGCCGTGTCGGGGATGCCTGCGGGATAGCGCCAGTGAAGCCCGGCTTGCGTCAGACGGGCAAGGCGCTGGGGCGCGGTTTCGGTGCCGGTGACTTCCGAGGGGTATTCGTAGCGCAATTCGTCCAGACTGAAGGTCAGGCTTTGGGCAAGGGTGGCGGCGCGGCTGACGGCTGCCTGGTGATCGTGGAACAGGCGCCGCATTTCGGCGTCGCTGCGCAGGCGGGTTTCGGCATGGGGCATGGCGTCATGACCCAGATCTTCGATCCGCAGGCCAAGGCGGATGGCGGTCAGCACATCGGCCAGGCGGCGGCGTTGGGCGCGGTGCATCATCGGCAGGGCCGAGGCGATGGTGGGAATGCCAAGGGTTTGGGCCTGAGCGGCAAGAGTGCTGAAGCGGGCGCGATCTTGCCCGTCATAGCGCGGGGCCATCAGCAGATATGTGTTCTCAGGAAAGCGGCGCGACAACCGC
>JBGSRQ010000339.1:0-13678 GCA_041737515.1 Rhodobacterales bacterium
AGACCAGAAGTCCGAGGATCGCGCCCCCGGCCTGCCCCGCGCCGGCCAGACCGCCGCGGATGGTCAGGTCGATCACCAACCATGCGGGCAGGTCTTCGATCGGGATCTGTCCTGTCCATGCCTTATGTGCTGCGCGTGCTCCGCCGATGAGCATCGCATAGATCGGAACGGGGACTTCCGCCAATTCGGCGGCAGCCTGCAGGGACTGATCGACCAGGCTCTGCACATGATCGAGGTCAAAGCCACTAGTGGTCGTCACCATCGGCGCCCAAGGCTCGCCCAAGTCCTGGGCCTGAGCGGCCAGACCATTGTCGGCGATGACCGGAATGTCGGGATATTTCGCAAAATGGTCATGTAGCAATGAGGTGCTGGTGCCGCATTTGACCTGGACCGGAATGCCATCGACGATGAGGTCATAGCCAGGCATCGCGGCACCATCGGCAAGCATCACATCGTGACCGTCTTCGATTAGCTGTGCCATGACCAGCTGCTCAGCACTGTAGCCCCGCAGCGCGATCCGGGCGCCCTGCGACGCTAAGGCAGCAACGTGAACCGCAAGGTCAATTGGCGTGTCGAACTCCGTCACGCGCGAAAAATCGGCGGCAGCCAATACCGCCGGGTCGACAGCTGCCGCGTGATAAAGCATGTCGCCCGCAGTCAGACCTGCAACCAGAGCCGTATCCTGACGGTCTGTCGCATGATCGACTACGATCCGCGCGCCCCAAAGGCCGGGCGCAGCCGAAGCCGCCGGCGGGATGTTACCTGAAAGGCTTGTGACAATTGTCCCGGCCTGCTGCCGAATTGCCTTGCGCTGCTTGGCGTCAAGATGGTTCAGGTCTTTGTCGCTCATCCGGTGCAGCTCTCGAAAGGCGTTCAGCAGCGTGGCCGTCCCCTGTTCTGCACCCTGACCTCGCACGGCCAAGAGGATCGCGACCCTTGCAGCGGCAACCTCTCGTGCAGAACTGGCCCGGCCGCTGATTGCCCAATAGCCAAGGGCTGCGCTGCCGGCGACGACTGTTACGGGATTGATCATTACGAACAGAAGCGAAGCGAGCGTTGGCCCAGTCACGAAGGGGATCATGGCGGAAAGGTGGGCTGCTGCGATGTAGGGCGCAAAGCCCGTCGAACCAATTGCCGTGGCCATCGCGGCCCATCCGCCGCCGGCAAGGACCGAAACAGAGATTGCATGCTGGCCCTTGCGAATGGCGGCAGCAACCTCGGGGTCAAGATCACCACGGCTCTCCGCTTCCGCGAGGCCATCCATCATCGCCATCAGCTCGTGCGCGACGACATCCGGAAAAGTCACCGCCGCCCTCGCCTGCCTGTGCGCACCCTTAGCAGAGCGCAGCAGCTTTCGTCCCGTCCGCCCCATGATCGAAAGGTCGGCATCTGCCTTCTGTTGTTGGGCGCTGGTCATAGCAGGTGCGAGTATCTCGGACGCGCGCACGGCGATGGCGGCGGCCTCCTCCTCCAGCCCGCGTGCCGAAAGAAGGTAGAGGCCCGGCAGACCGAGGCCCTGCTTGAGGTTGAGCCACAGGCTTGCCCGCAGCGCATCCGTTGAGACTTGCGCGTCCATCAACTCGTTGGCGAAGACGGTCACGCGATCAGCAGCCGGCTCGTCGTCTGAAAAAAGTTTCCGCCTCGCAGCCTCTCCCATGGCGCCTGCGATCTTCGTAAGCCGCGCGGCGTCCAGCATGGCAAGCAGACCGCAGATTTCCTGGCGGGAGGCATTGCCGACACCGGCGGCGATATCGCGGGGAGACGGGGCGGTGTGCTGGGGGATGATGTTCGTCATCTCAGTAGCCTATCCATCGCATCGGGCGCAGGGAACCCCGCAACGTCCTAAGCGGCACCTGATTGACCGTCGGGCAGGTTCGCCTGCATCAGCGACATCCCCTATCAATCTTAATGCAGTGCATCAGTGGCTGGTCTGGGGAAGCCGCGCTGTGGCGTCGCTGCTCGCCCGGCCGGCAGAAATGGGCCGATCACGGTGCTACACCTGCGAAAGGGCTTTCAATGCTGCGGGATGCCTGAATGTCGCTGATGGTCCCGACGCCGACGTAGGGCATCTTGCGTCAGGCGGCGAACACTAGAAGCAGCAAAACGCATCTACTGCAGGCCCATGATCTTCAAAAACCAACTTTTGTCGAAAAGTCGGTCTTTGAGTGTCGAACAACAGAAGTAATGTGCCAATGGGGCATAAGCTTGCACACCCGCGCTGATTTTGGCTATCCGGATTTTCCAATATCCCATCTGTATCAATGACTTGTGCCCTGACGTATCAGACCCTGCAGGCATAAGCGTGCACACTCAGACCATAAGCATGCACACCTCGGCACGAAACGGCAAGCGCCCCC
This sequence comes from Rhodobacterales bacterium, assembly GCA_041737515.1. Taxonomy (GTDB): domain Bacteria; phylum Pseudomonadota; class Alphaproteobacteria; order Rhodobacterales; family Rhodobacteraceae; genus JBBQZP01. The sequence goes on from JBGSRQ010000339.1 coordinate 2,358, forward strand.
TGCGGCGGCCCCCCGGGGGGCAACAAACGAAAAAGCCCGCGCGAGGCGGGCTTCCGGTGTTGCGAAAAATCTGTCGTCAATCAGCCTGGTTCAGGATCCTGTTCAACGTAGCCGGATCGAAGAGTCTCTGGTAATCCGGTGCCGCGCACGGCGAGAAGTCGACATGGATGCCGCGCTTCTTTGCAAAGACTTCGACGAAATGCCTGACATCCAAGGTGGACGACCCGGACATTTTGCATTTGATGAAGGCGGCGGTGATGAGTTCGATCACGAGCCCCCACCGGTTGTCACAGGCGAACGCCAGACGTTCGAAGAAATCCCTGTTCGAAAGGGGATCGAAATTCAGGCCGACCTTGTCCGCAAAAGTGTAGGCAAGACGGTTGAGCTCCGCGATGTCCGCCTCTTTCGTGATGTCGATCGGAGCGAAATGCACCGGATCAAGAAGTTCATTCAACTGAACATAGGGGACGACATATGTCGCGAGCGAAGGCACTCCTGACAGGATCAGCATCAAAGGCCAAGACGGATCCTTGAGCAGGGTCTTGAAGCTGTCGAGCATCTTTTCGTTGGTTGAGGTGACCCAACGGATACTCGGCCTGCAAGCCGAAAGACCTTCGACGCGGTCCGGTTTGCCGACCTGCTGAAGGAATTGCCGGCGTTGGCAGGTCCGATCGAGATGCAGAACGCCATGGGCGCCACCAAGAAGGAATTGGTCGCGCTAGCCAGCGATGGTGTTCTGGTGCCGAGAACGCAGCTATCCGGCATTAAATCCCCGTGGCGGATTTCAGATGGCGTGGCGCTGGTTGATGAGATCGAGTCGTTGGCGCGGACTGTTTCGGAGAATGACCGTCATTGGGAGACCATCCAGATGGCGCGGCGCCGGACCGGCGTTGCGGTCGGCACCATCATCGCGGCCATCAGAGGGGGCGACATCTGTGTCGGTCAGCGGGATGGGCACGCGGGCTATCGCGGCTTTGTGGTCCTTCGAGCAGAAATTGACCGGCTGTTGCCCGCCCAACCGGTCAAGGGGGCCAAGGAAGCCGAGGAGCTGACACCCGCCGCTGCCTTCGCGCGGACCATTGGTCTGCGGGAGCGCGGGAAGTTTCGTTCATTTCTCGCAGAGGGCCACACGCGCGGTGTTCGCATTGTGCATGCCCGCACCGGCGTTCAGTCCCATTACATGAGCGACGCGGACAAAGCGGCGTTTCATGCGCGATTCCTGACGGTGACATCTTTGGCCGTCGAGGTTGGGCAACACCGGAATGCGCTGCGGGCGATCATCCGGGCCGCAGGCATCACGCCATTTGCCCCTGGCGGACAGGATTTTGGCGCGATCTATCTTCGGGCTGATCTGCGGCCGATCCTTGGACCGGACCGGACGAAGCCGAACAAACCATAACGACGCAAAGATTTCACCGCTTCCGCACCGTCATAATGCGCATACTTTACAGCTGCTTATCCAGCATCCCAAGCGCTTCTCCACATCTTTCGGCTTACCGGCAGGAATATAGCTTGACAGGGGGTGTGCAAGAAAAGCCCCAAACCGTGCAAGCTATTGCCCCATTGGCATAATGGCAAGGGATCAATGGCGGACCCAGAAGGAATCGAACCCTCAACCTGCCGATTAGAAGTCGGCTGCTCTATCCAGTTGAGCTATGGGTCCGCACGCGCCATGTCTGAGGTAAGTTGACGCGCGGATCAAGCCCCCCGCCAAACATCGGACCTGAAAGATCGGGCATTACAGCGGCCCGGTTGCGCGTGACCCTTGGCCGGTCGCGGAAAGAGGGGATGCAACGATCCGGCGCGGTGGCGGAACCGGGGTCTGGCGGGAATGGCCAACGCAACTTGCCTGCGGCCTCGACGAGGTGATGCGGCTGGCCGGGGTGGACAGGGGCAATTCTAACGGGGACGGCGGCTATGCCTCCAGCCCGGAAAATGTCGGCGGCAAGCGGTGCGCGGTGAAGAACGATCCTGGGATCATGACACTCAAGTGCGCGTTGCAGCCAATGGCCGAACCGGCACTGCAGGTTTCAAAAAAGCAACGGACGAATGGAAACGATTTCGTCGGCGCCGAACGACAGTCTTAAAGTACCCGCGACATGAAATAGCTGTTGGGGTCTGCACTATAGCCGTCAAACGGCAGACAGACGACAAAGCCTGCATTCGCATAAAGTGCGCGGGCCGGGGCGAACACATCCTCGACCCCGGTTTCAAGGCTGAGGCGCGTATAGCCCGACGCGCGCGCCTCGGTCATCAGATGATCCAGCAGGATACTGGCCAGACCCCTGCCCCGCGCCTCGGCCACGATATGCATCGACTTGATTTCGGCATGGGTCGCGGTGATCCGCTTGATCGCCCCCATACCCAGAACCGCCTCACCCTCGCACAGCGTGAAAAAGGCGATGTCGCGGGCGGCAAGCGCGCCGGGTTCCATCACATGCGTGCTTTCGGGCGGCGAGGCCGCGCACATCATCGCGACGTGGCGTTCCAGAAGGGCAGTCACCTCGGGGCGCAGCGGGCTGTCGGGCCGGATAGAGATGGTTGGCAACATGCCGATCAGGTCCGCCATATCGTTACTGTCGGCCCAGCGCCGACATGTCGGTGCCGTTGACCATCATCTTGCCATCCGCCGTCGCCTCAAGGTCCCACACCAGCGCACCATCTGCCCCGGGTTTGGCCATGCCGCGCGCCATGGCAAGGCCCATGCCACCTTCGCGCCCGCCGCCTTCGGGAGCCTTGTTGAACGCCTCGACCAGTGCATCGGCGCCTGTCAGTGTAACGGTGGCCTTGCCGGTGGGGGTGCCCGCAGGCCCGGCCAGAAACGATCCTTCGTAGCGCAGATCATAGATCGGGGCAGTCATATTGCCGGGCGCGATGTCGATCTTCACATCGCCGCCGGGCAGGAAGGCCGCCAGGAATTGTGGGGCCATGCTGTCGGGCACCGGCGTCGGCTGGGTCAGATCGAACGCGTCGATGAACATCCGCGTCGGGGCGGCAGCATCGAACCGCGAGACGGTGACCTTGATCGAGCCTTCGGCAGGAACCATTTCCTTGGCCCAGTCAGGCACCAGACCTTCGGGCAGGGTCAGGCCGGAAAAGCTGATGCCTTCGCTGAACAACCCGTCGCTGACGATGCCGTTCGCTGACACACTGATCCCGATCGTGCCGATGCCAATGTCGCCAACCGGCGAGGCAACCTTGATGTCGCGGATTGTCCCTGTGCCGGAATAGTTCTGGAAATAGGGCACGCCCTGCGCCAGAACCTCTTTCAGGCCGGACTGATCGGCCGTGATGGCCGCTTCTGACGGGTGTGCGACGAACCACGCGATCAGCCTGTAGAACGCATCGGGGCGAAACGCCTTGGCCGTGCTGTCGACGACATATTCCCCGGTCGTGATCTTCAACACCTGCGGGACAGCGTCGGGGACAGCCGGGGGGAGCGGCGTCGTGATGACATAGCCGCTCAAGACCGCCTGCGACGTGCTGTCGATGCCGCCGCCTGCTGCGGCCGTTCCGGTGGTCTGATACCGCATCGAAGCGACAGCACTGGTGGATGTGCCCACCGTGCCTGCCGGATCACGCATCGTCTGTTTGCCGGTCACATCGGCGACCTCGACCGATGAGGATGAAAAGCCTTGCAGGCTTTCGTCGAAAATCCCGTTCCAGCGCAGGGCACTGGCCTGTTGTGTGTATTCAAACTCGTCCCCTGCCTTGATCGAAAGGGCAAAGGCCTGATCCGTCGAGACGCCCCAAAGCCCGCCGCCCTGTTCGGTCAGCGTCATTTCAAGCGGTGTCATGTTCGCCTTGAATCCCGGATCGGACACCTTGGCAAACAGCGGGTTGGCATCCAGCGTCACGTCATAAGCCGCGCCTGCGGGTTCGACCTTCACGACGCCAGCCTCCTGCCCCAGATAGGTGCGGAACGTGGCCTCCAGCCGGGCAGCGCCCTCGGGCGTTGCGGTTTCGGCAAGCGCTGTGGTTGCGCACAGTGCAAAGAGAACGGGAAGGGCAAAGCGAATCGTCATCGGGATACCTTTTTCAAGACGGTTTCAGGACGCCACGCGGGGGGGGGAGCGTCAGTGCGTCCACGCCCCCTTGCGGTGAGTCGCGAAATTGTCGCCATATCCGCCGGGCCGGATATTGGCTTTGCGAATGTTGGGTTCCGTCACATCATAGTCAATGCCGCGCTCGCGGGCATAGCCCTCTGCGGCATCGCGGGTATCGAACTGCAATCGGACCTGACTTTCCATGTCATTGCTGGACGTCCAGCCCATCAGCGGGTCAACTTCGCGCGCCGAGGCCGGGGCAAATTCCAGCACCCAGCCTTTGGTTTTGGCGGCACCAGACTGCATGGCAGTGCGGGCGGGTTGGTAGATGCGGGCGCGCATGTGAAATCTCCTGCTGAACGCCGAAGTTATCACCCGGAACAGGCCCGCCGCGCAAGCCCCGCCCCGCGCAAACCTCCCCCCGCAAGGGGTGCTGTCGGCCGCGTACAGGGAGTTGGGTGGGGTGTGTGGTGCAAACGGCCGACAGCTTAGGTCTGCTTGCCCCACCACTCTGCCCCGTGGTGAATCGAATAACAACCAAAAGATGCATTTCATTTCGGCTTTTCCCGTAAAATTGCGAAGGTTTTCTTCACACCTGCTTCACCATGGTCAAGATCGGCCCCACCCCCCCCTTGAACCAGAACAAAAACGGATCAAATTGGGGATCAGGGGAATCACATGCCACACAACAACACCAACCAGATCGCCGAGCGCCCCGAGGTGCTGACCCGCCCGAAGCTGGAAGGTGGGCGCCGCTTTGCATTGGCCACCCCGTTCCAACCGGCGGGCGATCAGCCCACGGCGATTGCCGAACTGACGGCAGGCATCCTTGCGGGGGAACGCGATCAGGTGCTGCTTGGAGCGACAGGCACCGGCAAGACCTTCACGATGGCCAAGATCATCGAGCAAACCCAGCGCCCGGCGATCATCCTCGCACCGAACAAGACGTTGGCGGCACAATTATACGGCGAGTTCAAGGGCTTCTTCCCTGACAACGCCGTGGAATACTTCGTGTCCTACTATGACTATTACCAGCCCGAAGCTTATGTCGCGCGGTCCGATACCTATATCGAGAAGGAATCCCAGATCAACGAACAGATCGACCGGATGCGCCATTCGGCCACCCGCGCGCTTCTGGAACGCGATGATGTGATCATCGTGGCGTCGGTGTCGTGTATCTACGGTATCGGCTCGGTCGAAACGTATTCGGCAATGACGCAAGATATGGAGGTCGGCAAATCCTACGACCAGCGGCAATTCATCGCGGAACTGGTGGCGCAAACCTACCGCCGCAATGATCAGGCGTTTCAGCGCGGCTCGTTTCGGGTGCGTGGCGACAGCCTTGAGGTCTGGCCCGCCCACCTGGAAGACCGCGCCTGGCGGTTTTCTTTCTTTGGTGAGGAGCTTGAGGCGATCATCGAGTTTGATCCGCTGACCGGCGCAAAGACCGACAATTTCAAGCAGATCCGCATTTATGCGAATTCCCACTATGTCACCCCGCGCCCGACGATGCAGCAGGCCATTCTGGGCATCAAGAAGGAACTGCGCCAGACCCTTGATCTGATGGTCAGCCAAGGCAAGCTTCTGGAGGCGCAGCGGCTGGAACAGCGCACCAGTTTTGATCTGGAAATGCTGGAGGCAACCGGCGTGTGCAACGGGATTGAGAACTATTCGCGCTACCTCACTGGCCGCGCACCGGGTGAACCGCCCCCCACCCTTTTCGAATTCATCCCGGACAATGCCATTGTTTTTGCAGACGAATCCCATGTGTCAGTCCCCCAGATCGGCGGCATGTACAAGGGCGACTTCCGGCGCAAGATGACGCTGGCCGAACACGGCTTTCGTTTGCCCAGCTGCATGGACAACCGCCCCCTGAAGTTTGAGGAATGGGACGCGATGCGCCCGCAGTCGGTGTTCGTGTCTGCCACCCCTGCGGCGTGGGAAATGGAACAGACCGGTGGCGTTTTCACCGAACAGGTGATCCGTCCCACGGGCCTGATCGACCCGAAAGTGGAAATCCGCCCCGTGGAAATGCAGGTCGATGACCTGCTGGACGAGATTCGCATCGTGGCGGCGCAGGGGTTGCGGGTTCTGGTCACCGTGCTGACCAAGCGCATGGCCGAAGATCTGACCGAGTATTTCCACGAACAGGGCCTGCGCATCCGCTACATGCACTCTGACATCGACACGATTGAACGCATTGAAATCCTGCGCGATTTGCGGCTTGGCGCGTTTGATGTGCTGGTCGGCATCAACCTTCTGCGCGAAGGTCTGGATATTCCCGAATGCGGATTGGTGGCGATTCTGGATGCCGACAAGGAAGGCTTCCTGCGATCCGAAACCTCGCTGATCCAGACGATTGGCCGGGCCGCGCGCAATTCCGAGGGCCGGGTGATCATGTATGCCGACCGCATCACCGGCAGCATGGAACGCGCGATGCGCGAAACCGACCGTCGGCGCGAAAAGCAGGTGGCCTACAACACCCTGCACGGCATCACGCCCACAACGGTGAAAAAGAACGTCGAGGATGTGCTGGCGGGCCTGTGGAAGGGCGATACCGACATGGCGCGCGTGACGGCGCGGATCGACAAGCCGATGGTAGGGGCCAACCTTTCCGCCCATCTGGACGCGCTGCGGGTCACCATGCGCAAGGCCGCCGAGAACCTTGAATTCGAAGAAGCCGCCCGTCTGCGCGATGAGGTCAAGCGGCTGGAGGCGGTGGAACTTGCCGTTGCCGACGACCCGCTGGCCCGCCAGTCTGCAGTAGAACAGGCAGTCGAGGCAGCAAGTGCTGCAGGGGGCCGCAGCACCGGCGGACGCGGCGGGATGCGGGGCGGCAAGGCGCGCAGGCGACGCTAAACGCGCCCGCTACTGGATAATCGTCAAATTCGGCCACCCACAGGCAGCAAGACAAAGCAGACCGGACAGCAAAACGAAAAGACGCATGGTGTTACCCTTGGTTCAGGATCCAAGGGTGCATGCTGAGCGGCGGCAGTGGATTTGCACAGTCAGGAAAATCTGACCCCGAACCCTTGATTGAACACGCAAGCGTCATTGTGCGGTCGGCAAAAGTTGGTACAGGGTGGGGACGCCTTGCCGTGAAGTGGACGTTCCCGATGCGCTTTTTCCTGATTGCAGCCCTGATCAGCCTGCTTCCCATCCCAGCGCGTGCCTGCGATGCGACCAGCGATTGCGCGGTTCAGGGCGGGGTCTACCGCATCAACCTGTCGTCACCCGGCGCGCGCCCTGCCGGCGTCATTGTCTTTGCGCACGGCTATCGCGGGTCGGCGGCAGGGATCATGTCAAACACCTCACTTCTGAAGATGGCGTCAGATCGCGGGCTGGCGCTGATTGCCCTTCAGGCCCTTGACGAGGATTGGGATATTCCCGATGCACCCGGCGGAAATCCGCAGCGTGACGAACTGGCCTATCTGGACAGCGTTGTTGCGGATGCTGTGGAAAGGTTCGATCTTGACCGGAGCAATGTGGTCATCTCGGGCTTTTCTGCGGGTGGAATGTTCGTCTGGAACGTGATCTGCGACCGGGGTGATGTCTATGCGGGATACATTGCCTATTCCGGCACGTTCTGGAACGGCCCGCCGTCCGCCTGCCCCGCGCCCGCACAGAACATCGTTCATGTGCATGGCACGCGGGATCGCACCGTGCCAATGGCAGGCAGGCCGATTGCCGACACGCGGCAGGGCGATGTGATGCAGGTTTTGCAGATGTACAAGGCAGACAAGGGCTTGTCAGGGGACGATCGGTTCCGTCTGGCCGACATGGAATGCAGACGTTCGGTGAACAGGGCGCAAAAGCGACTTGATCTGTGCCTGTTTGACGGGGATCATTCGTTTACTGCAGCGCGGTTCGGTGCCGCGTACGACCTTTTGGTGAAGTGAGGCCATGAAGCAAATCCTCGACCCTGATCATCCGTTCTTTGCACCCGTCTGGCGCAGATGGGCAACGACGCTGTTCCCAATTGCCTGGGGCGGGGTAGAGGTCTGGTGGGGCAACCCCGGCTGGGGCAGCCTGTTCATTGCGGCTGGCGTCTATGCAGGCTTCGTGCTGCTGTGGCAAAGACCTAACAGCTGATCCGGCACCGCATCTCGCCACTGTCGCCAACAAGCGACGACTCGGTGAGTCTGCATCCCGTCACCTCGGGGACCAGCGCAATCATTGTGGCACGGATGCCCTGATGCTCGCCAGGGCTGGCCCAGCCGAGGCGGATCACCTCAACCGCGCGGTCCTTCCTGAAAACGACATAGGACCGCCCGTCACGCTGTACCTGGGTGCGTTCAGCGCCGAACATGAGCGGCGTCGGCTGCGCACCGCAGGCGGCCAGGGCCAGAGCCAGAGCCAGAAGCAGGATAAGATTTTTCATGCCGCCAGACTGCCCCAGCGCGGGTTAAGGCAAGGTTAACGCGGGCCGAAGGAACCAACAGCCCCAGTCGCGCGTTTATCTGCGAAACCATGACCGGAGACTCGCCATGACCCGTCTTACCTTGTTGCCGTTGCTTGCCCTGATCGCCCTTGCCGCATGTCAGACCGTCGAAGGTGCCGGGCGCGACCTGTCAACCGCCGGCGACGCCATCGCATCGGAATCGCAAGAGGCGCAGGCCGGCTATTAAGCTGGCCGCACAACGCGGGCGCAATGACTGATGATCTGATGCGATGGAGCGGGCGGCGGGAATCGAACCCGCGTCTTTAGCTTGGAAGGCTAAGGTCTTACCATTACACAACGCCCGCGACCTGTATCGTTCCTATTTCAGCGGCCTTTCGGGGTCAACCCAAGGCGACCCGGAATGAATGACTAAAACGCATTCCGGCATGGTCGTCGTGCGAAACTGCGGTTGCGCATTCGCTGTCGCCTGATCCTCATCGCCCGGTCGGCCCATTGCCGTGACATGCCACGACCGTGATCTCGGACTTTCGCGGCGAAGCGTTGAACCAGCGTCCGCCGCGCATAACGCGACCGACGTTCAATTGAATTAAGCGAGCCAGAACCTCTGTCAGCAAGGCGTTTGGAAACCTGCGCGCCTGAGTGACAGCAAAGAAGACTTCGCTGATGCCCTCCAGCCGGGCCGCCTCGACCAGTGTGCCCGCTTGCATTTCATCGCGCACGACAATGGCGGGAATGACCGCAAGACCCGCATCTGCCCGTGCCAGAAGCCGGATCATCGCCATGTCGTCAACCTCGGCGGCAAGGATCGGCGCCACCTCCTGCCGGGCCACCAGTGCATCGAATGTGCTGCGCAGGCTGGTCTCCCTGGTGGGCACGATCAGCGGATGTTTGGCCAAAAGGTCCCGCAGTGGCCTTGCCACAGGTCCAAGACGCGCCGGTGTTCCGATCAGGCTGATCGGCTGCTCGTCGATCCGGTGTATCAGCCAGGGGCTTGCCGCATCACCGGCGGGGGCAAGGTTGGTCAACATCACATCCAATGCCAGGGCATCAAGCCCGCGCAGCAGTTATTCCTGCGAGCCGGACCGCAAGTCAAACTCGACATCCGACCGCCCGATCAGGGGTCGCAGAAACTGCATCTGAAAATTGCGTGACAAGGTTGCCAGCACGCCCACGCGCAGCGCCCGGCGCGCCCGGCCTGTTTCGCGCAAGGTAGCGGTCAGATCATCCACGGTGCGAAAGAACGCTTCGGCGTGATCCAGCGCAATCCGCCCGGCCTCGGTCAGGACAAGACCTCTGCCCCGCCGGTCGAAAAGATCCTGCCCAAGCGAAGCCTAAAGCGCGCGCAATTGGATCGACAGCGCGGATTGCGACAGGATCAGCCGCCGGGCAGCGCCAGTCGGTGTGCCGTCACTGGCAATCGCGCGGAACAGGCGCAAGTGATGCAGGTTAAGGTGCGACATTGCTTTATCATAGCGAATGTTATTCTTTAATTTTTGGATTTTTATAGAAACCTGGCAGGCGTTAGATCACCGGCATGTTGCCACCGCCGTAGCCTGCCATGCCAAGCGTTCCACTGATCACCCTTGCGCCGTTTGTGTTGTTTGCAGCCGCCCTTGCGTTCGTCGCGCACCCCGGTCGCCGCCGCACAACTTTGTGTCGCAGGGCCGCCGGACATCGTGTCCGGTGCTGTCACCCTTGCCCGGCTCGATGCAGTCAGCGTGACGATGACGCTGCTGGTGTCGTTTGTCGGGTAGGTCGTGGTCAGATATTCTGGCCGTTATCTGGACGGCGAACTGCGCGAGGGCCGGTTTCATGGCCTGACACTGACCACAATCGCGGTGGTGCTTCTGCTTGTGCAGGCCGCAAGTCTGCCGGTGCTGGTTGCAAGCCTTGTGGCAACCGGCGTGGCGCTGCGGCAACTCCTTCTGTTTTACCCCGCACGGCCCGAGGCGCAGCGCACCGCGACCAAGTTCATCCGGGTCTGGGGCGCAGGCGACGTGATGCTGATCCTTGCGTCGGTGTTGCTGTGGAACAGCTTCGGCACATTCAACATCGCAGATCTGAACAATGTCCAAAACCTTCCCCTGCAGGCGCAGGGGGCGGTCGGGCTTCTGGTGCTTGCAGCGGCGCTGAAAACAGCGGCCCTTCCGGTGCATGGCTGGCTGACCGAAGTAGTGGAAGCGCCAACCCCGGTGTCCGCCCTTTTGCATGCGGGCATCATCAATTCGGGCGGGGTCTTGCTGATCACGCTGGCGGGTCTTGTTCAGAACAGCGCGAGCGCAATGGCGGCGCTGGTCATCATCGGCGGGTTTACGGCGTTGTTCGGCGCACTGGCGATGCTGACGCAGAGCGCGATCAAGACGGCGCTCGCCTGGTATACCGTGGCACAGATGGGCTTCATGTTGCTGCAATGCGGGCTGGGTCTTTGGCCACTGGCGCTTTTGCACATTCTTGCCCATTCGCTTTACAAGGCGCATGCCTTCCTGTCGTCGGGCGGTGCGGTGCAGGCGGTTAATGCCATCCGCAAGCCCGGGCCGGTCGCAGTGCATGTGATCGGGGCGGTGACCCGGTCGTTTGCGCTGGCACTGGTGCTATACGGCGCGGTGGCGGCGGGGTTCACCGGTTTTGTCGAAGAGAAGCCGCCACAGGCACTTGCGCTTGGGACCATGCTGATCTTCGGCGTATCCTACCTGATTGCGCAGGGTCCGGTCGACACTGCCACCGGCGCACTGACGCAGCGCACGGTCGCCGCCTCGCTGGGGGCTGCACTGGCCTATTTCGGGTTTCAGATGGTGGCGCAGATTGTCTGGGGGCCGACCCTGCCCGCGGCGCCTGTAGCCGGGCCGCCGGAAAGGGCGCTGATCGTGCTGGCG
>JBGSRQ010000355.1:0-3930 GCA_041737515.1 Rhodobacterales bacterium
GGATGCCCCACATCGGGGCCGAAAACGCCGCCGCGTGAAACGCCGCACTGCGGTGCAGCGCACGCAGGGCGACCGAACCGCCCATCGAATGGGACAGCAGGTAGAACGGCTGCGGCAGGCCCTGCGCCTGTGCGTGGATCAGCATCGCATCCACATCGCGCTGATATTCGTCAAAAGTCCTGACATCGCCGATCATGCGGTCGGGCAGGGCGCGGTCAGACAACCCCTGGCCGCGAAAGTCGATGCACAGCGTGCCATAGCCGCGCTGCGCCAGTTCAGACGCGGCGCGGCCATATTTCTCGATATACTCGGTGCGGCCGGGCAACAGGAAGATCGTGCCCTTGGCCCCACCCGGCCAATATGCCAGACGCAGGCGCACCCCGTCACCGGTGTTGACCCAAGTGGCCTGCCCCCCCGCCGGACCGTTCGCCAAATCGTTGTGCAAGGGGGCATCGGCCATTGGTTACAGAACCGCCGCCAGTTTCATGGCCATGCCCATGTCGCCATCGACGGCAAGCTTGCCCGTCATAAAGGCCGTGGTCGGGTTCATATCGCCTGCAAGAATGGCCTGAAACACGTCTGCATCTGCGGTCAGCGTCACGTCGGCCTCGCCGTCGCCTTCGCGCACACCGGCGCTGTCCATCATGATGGTGCCTTCGCCGTTCAGCACAAACTTGGCCGATCCGTCAAAGCTGGGCACTTTTTGCGACAGCACGGCGACGGCCTGGGTGATGATCTCGGTCATATCGGGGCTCCTTGGTTGGATTTCAAAAACGTGACATGCGGGCTCTGGTTTTTCCATGGCACCACGCTAGACTTGGCATGTTATGAAAGCGCATCGCCCATTTCACAATCGTATCGTTGCGGCAATTGCGCTGCTTTTTCTGACATGCCTGCCAGCTTTCGCGCAAAATGCCGATCTGGACAGCCTGTTCACGCAGTTGAAAACTGCCGATGAGGCGCAATCACGCAAGATCGAAAAGGATATCTGGCGCGAATGGTCGAAATCAGGATCGCCCGCCTTTGATCTGTTGCTGGAGCGGGGTCGTGATGCGATGGCGTCAGGTGATCTGGACGCTGCCATCGAACATCTGACCGCGCTGACCGACCACGCCCCCGATTTTGCCGAAGGCTGGAATGCGCTGGCCACGGCCTATTACCAGGCCGGGAAATTCGGCCCTTCGATTGCCGATATCGAACACACTCTGGCGCTGAATCCGCGTCATTTCGGCGCCCTGGCCGGATTCGGCGCGATGCTGGAACAGCTTGATCGCCCCGAACAGGCGCTTGAGGTTTACCGGGCAGCGCTTGCTATACATCCCCATTTGCAGGGGGTAGAAGATGCCGTGAAGCGGCTGGAAGAAAAGAAAGCCGGGCAGGAACTCTAGTCTCCGGGAACGGCTATGCTGACGCAAGGCAGGGTGGTGGGCGTGCTTGGCCCGACCAACACCGGCAAAACTCATTACGCAATCGACCGGATGCTGGCACACCGAACGGGTGTGATCGGGTTGCCGCTGCGTCTTCTGGCGCGCGAGGTTTACGACAAGATCGTGGCGCTGCGCGGTCCTTCGGTGGTGGCCCTGGTCACCGGCGAGGAACGCATCGTGCCCGACCGCACACAGTATTGGGTTTGCACGGTCGAGGCGATGCCGCTGGAGATTGGCGCGGATTTCGTGGCGATCGACGAAATTCAGCTTTGCGGCGACCCCGAGCGTGGGCATGTGTTCACGGACCGGCTGCTGCGCGCGCGCGGCCCGCACGAGACGCTGTTTCTGGGGTCAGACGTGATGCGGGGGGCAATCGCTGCATTGGTTCCGGGCGTGCAGTTCATCCGGCGCGAGCGATTCTCGACCCTGAGCTGGGCCGGGTCGAAAAAGATCAGCCGGATGCCGCCACGCAGCGCCATCGTGGGCTTTTCGGTGGATGATGTCTACGCCATCGCCGAGCTGATCCGCCGTCAGAAGGGCGGCTGTGCGGTGGTGATGGGCGCGCTTTCCCCCCGCACCCGCAACGCGCAGGTGGAGCTTTATCAGAACGGCGATGTCGATTATCTGGTGGCCACCGATGCCATCGGCATGGGGCTGAACCTTGATATCAGCCACGTTGCCTTTTCCGGCACCGCCAAATTCGACGGCCGCCGGATGCGCCCGTTGTTCCCGCATGAGATGGGCCAGATCGCCGGCCGCGCCGGCCGCTACATGGATCCCGGCACCTTTGGCGTGACGGGCGATGCGTCCGCGCCGGATGATGAGGTGATCAGTGCTATTGAAAACCACCGTTTCGCTCCGATCCGAAAGCTGAACTGGCGCAACGACCGGCTGGAATTCGGCTCGGTTGAACGCCTGATCGCAAGTCTTGAAGCGCCGGTTGATAACGAATGGCTGAACCGTGCGCGGGAAGCCGACGATCTGCAATCGTTGAAATTCCTGTCTGAAATGCCCGAGGTGCGCGACCGGGTGCAAAGCCCTCAAGCCGTGAAGCTTTTGTGGGATGTCTGCCGCATCCCCGATTTCCGTGGTATTTCGGGGGGCGAACATACCGGCCTTCTGACCCGCATTTTCGGCTTTCTTCAGGGCGGCACGATCCCGACCGACTGGCTGACCAAGGCTGTGGCCCGCATCGACAAGACCGACGGCGATATTGACGCGCTCTCGAAACGGCTGGCCTATATTCGCACATGGACCTATGTGGCGCAACGCAAAGGCTGGGTTGACGACGAAAGCCATTGGCGGGGTGAGACTCGCGCTGTAGAAGACCGATTGTCGGATGCGCTCCACGCGCGCCTGACCCAACGATTTGTCGACCGCCGCACCTCCGTTCTGATGCGGCGTTTGAAGCAAAAGGAGACCCTCGTGGCCGAGGTGAATGACAAGGGTGAAGTGACGGTCGAAGGACAGTTTGTCGGACGGCTGGAAGGGTTCCGGTTCCGCCAGGATGCCTCCTCGGGACCGGATGAGGCGCGCACGCTTCGGCAGGCGGCCGAACAGGCGCTGCGCCCCGAATTCCATCTGCGCGCGGACAAGTTTTATAACGCGCCCGACACCGAGATGGATTTCACCGAACAGGGCGGCCTGATGTGGGGCAACATGGCCGTGGGCAAGCTTGTTGCCGGGCCCGAAGCCATGCGCCCGCAGGTTGAGGCGTTTGTCGATGAAGAGGCCGGCCCGGATGCCGTGGACAAGGTGCGCCGCCGCCTGCAGCATTTCATCGACCGCAGGATCGCCGCTCAGTTCGAACCCCTGCTTGCCATGAGCCGAGACGAATCACTGACCGGTCTTGCGCGCGGGTTTGCCTTCCGCCTGGTCGAAGGCCTGGGTGTCATGTCGCGCGACGCGGTGGCCGAAGATGTCAAGGCGCTGGACCAGGAGGCGCGGTCATCCCTGCGCAAGCATGGCGTGCGGTTTGGGCAGTATACGATTTTCCTGCCACTGTTGCTGAAACCCGCGCCGACCCGGTTGCGGTTGGTGTTGTGGTCGTTGGCCGCGGGCTTGCAGGAATTCCCCGAAAGCCCGCCTCCGGGCCTTGTCACGATCCCGAACCTGCCCGACGTGCCGCGCCATCACTATACGCTGGCGGGCTATCATCCGGCGGGCGCGCGCGCGATCCGCATCGACATGCTGGAACGGCTGGCTGATCTGCTGCGCGCGCGAGACAGCCGCGCAGGTTTTGAGGCGGTGCCCGAAATGCTGTCGATCACCGGCATGACGCTGGAGCAGTTCGCAGCCCTGATGGAGGGGCTTGGTTACAAGGGCGAAAAGGGCGAACGGGTCAAGGTGAAGGCCGAAGTGGCGCCGGTGCCAGCCCCCGAACCCGACCCGAACGCCGTGCGCAATCCGGTGCCCGAGGAGGAATCGCTTCTGGCCCCGATGCAGCCCGATCCCGAACCCGGCGCCAATGCCAATGCCGATGCCGTTGCCGAACCCGCCGCGC
>JBGSRQ010000396.1:0-10643 GCA_041737515.1 Rhodobacterales bacterium
GGCCGAGGTCGTGCAGGGGTTGGCTGTGACCGGGCATTTTCTGTCGCGCGAGTTGGCCGAGATGCGGGGGGGGCGCGCTTTGCCCGAAGCGCGGGCGCGGCTGATTGATCTTTTGGCCCGCAGGGCAGAGTAAGCAGCGAACAGCCCTTTTGCGACCGGAAGTGTCGCCCATGGCGCAGACCGATTTGCCTCATATTTGGTCAATGAGGGCGGAGACCCTGATGGCCAACAAGTTCATTCCGATCCTGCTGAAGCATGGCGCTGCGCCAAAGGTTCAGCATTTTGCAGTTCTTGCGGGCTTTGATGCCGCCGTCCGGGGGATGCTGATTTCGGTCATGCCGCTGGTCGTGTATGATGCGGTCAGGGATGCGGGAGTTGTCAGCCGGATCTACTTCATCGCCGGGATCGTGTCGCTCATCTGTGGTCTTTTGGTGCCGTGGGTCACGACATGGGTGCCACGCCGCTGGATGTATACGTTGGGCGCACTGATGTATCCGGTGGGCATGGCGCTTGCCATTCACGGCGGGCCGGTGACGGTGCCGCTGGCGGTGATCTGCAACGCCTTGGCGACGGTGACGGTGTTTGTCTGTCTGAACGCCTATGTGTTCGACTATGTTGCGCGGGCCGAACTGGGGCGGGGCCAATCGTTGCAAATGGTCTATGCCGCGACGCCGTGGATGGTGGGGCCGCTGCTGGGGGTGGCGCTGCATGATGTGTGGGCGCCATTGCCGTTCATTGTGGCGGGGGTATTTTCCCTGTGCCTTCTGACAGCCTTCTGGGTGCTGCGGCTGGGCAACGGCAAGCAGATCGCGCGGGCGAAGGGGCCTGCGGTAAACCCGCTGGCATACCTCGCGCGGTTCTTTCGCCAGCCGCGATTGATAGCGGGATGGTTCTTTGCCGTTTGCCGGTCGTGCGGGTGGTGGGTCTATGTGGTGTATCTGCCGATCTTTTGCGTGGAATCCTCGCTAAGCGGGCAGGTGGTCGCCTTGCCGTTTGTCGGCGTAGAGTTTGATCTGGGCAAGACATTGGGCGGAGCTGCGCTTTCGGTTTCGAATGCCGCGCTTTTCCTGTCGCCCCTGATGGTGCAGCTGGTGCGGCGGACGAACCTGCGGCGGGTGATCCGGCTGACGTTCGTGTGGTGTGCGGCAACGCTGATACTGGCAACGCTGGGGTCGATGCACCCGCTTCTGACAGTGTTTTTTCTGTTTGCGGGGTCGTTCGGGCTGGTCATGCTGGACGCCGCCGGAGGGCTGCCGTTCATGATGTCGGTCAAGCCGTCCGAGCGGACGGAGATGGCGGCGGTCTATTCCAGTTTTCGGGACGTGTCGGGGATATTGACGCCGGGTGTGGCCTATCTGGTGCTGCTGGTGGCGCCACTGGCGGCGGTGTTCGCGGCCAGTGGGGTTGGCTTTGCGGTGGCGTGGGTTGTCGCGGGGCGGATGCATCCGCGGCTTGGGGTGGCACGGCCGTCGCGTGGTGGTCAGGTCATGCAGGCTTCAGTCTGATCACCGAGTCTGCGGCGGCAACAACGGCCTCACGCGCCGGAATGAAGTCGATCCCCAGAAGGGTGCGGGCGCGGGTATTGTCGAGCCAGTCGATCTTGCCAAGGCTGGGCACAATCGTGCGGATCTCGGCATCGAACAGGCCAAGCACCCGCATCAGTGCATTGGGCGCGCGGCGGGTCACGATTTTGCGGTTGGGGGCGTGATCCCTGATCGCCTGCGCCATCTCGTGAAACCACAAGGAGCCTTCGGCGGCGATGATGCGCTGGCCGATGGCGGCATCCGTCTGCAGGGCGCGCAGATGCGCTTCGGCCACGTCGCGGACATCGACGATGGGAAAGCCGATCTGTGGCAGCATCGGGTCTTTGGCCGACAACAGACGCTCGATCACCCGGAGGGAGGTGCCGTAATGTGCATCCAGTGCCGGGCCCAGAACGAAGGTCGGGTTTATCGTCGTCAGCGCCATGCCCGGCGCGTCGTTGGCGACAAAATCCCAAGCCGCGCGTTCGGCCATGGTTTTGGAGCGGGAGTAGGCCGTGATCGTGGGGCTGGCAAGGTCGGACCAATCGGCCTCGTCATGGCTGGTGCGGCCGGGGCGCAGAGGGCTGTCCATCACCGCCGCCGAGGATGAAGTCAGCACAACCCGACCAACAGCCGCCTGATGCGCCGCGCGCAGGGCCCGTAACGTGCCGTCAACCGCCGGGCGGATCAGGTCTTCGGGGTTTTTCGGTTGTACCAGCGGAAAGGGCGAGGCGGTATGCATCAGTGCATGTGCCCCGGCCATCGCCTCGGCCCAGCCGTCATCGTGCCCCAGATCAAGCGGCACAAAGGTCAGGTTCTGCAAACTTGCAGGATTGGTCAGATGCGGGCGCAGGGCGTCCTTCACCTCGTCCGCTCGCGCGGTGTTTCGCACCGATCCGCGCACGGCGTAGCCTGCGTTCAGCAGTTTGACGGCGCAATGTTTGGCAATAAACCCGGAAACTCCGGTCAGAAGGACGGTTTGCATCGACAAATCCCATATCTGAACCACACGGTTCAGATATGTGGGGCGCGTGCTGCCGTGGTCAAGCTGTTTGTCCGCAAGCGGTGGCCTGTCACTCCAGCAAGCGGCGCGCGATGACTCCGGCCTGAATTTCGGCGGCACCTTCAAAGATGTTGAGAATCCGTGCGTCACACAGGATACGGCTGATCTGGTATTCCAGCGCAAAGCCGTTGCCGCCATGGATTTGCAGCGCGTTGTCCGCCGCCGACCATGCCGTGCGTGCGCCCAGCAGTTTCGCCATGCCCGCCTCAAGATCGCATCGCTTGTCGTGGTCTTTCTGCCATGCGCTGAAATAGGTCAGTTGGCGCGTTACCATGATCTCGACCGCCATCATGGCAAGCGTCCCGGCCACGCGGGGAAATGACACCAAGGGCTTTGCGAACTGCTTTCGGTCAAGCGCATATTGCAGACCCACTTCCAGTGCGTTCTGTGCCACGCCCACGGCCCGCGCGGCGGTCTGGATGCGGGCGGATTCAAAGGTTTGCATCAGTTGCTTGAAGCCTTGCCCTTCGACCCCACCCAGAAGATTTTCCCCCTTCACCGAAAAGCCATCGAAGGCCAGTTCATATTCCTTCATGCCGCGGTAACCCAATACCTCGATCTCGCCGCCGGTCATGCCGGGGGTTGGAAAGGGGGCCGCATCGGTGCCTGGCATCTTTTCGGCCAGAAACATCGACAGACCCTTGTAGTCGGAGGTCGTGGGGTCGGTGCGGGCCAGCAGCGTCATAACATGCGTGCGGGCGGCGTGTGTGATCCACGTCTTGTTGCCGGTGATCTGCCAATCGTCACCGTCCCGCACGGCGCGGGTGCGCTGCGCACCAAGGTCTGACCCGGTGTTGGGTTCGGTAAAGACTGCCGTCGGTAATGTCTCGCCACTGGCGAGTTTCGGCAGCCATAGCGCCTTTTGTGCATCGGTGCCGCCGCACAGGATCAGTTCGGCGGCAATTTCCGACCGGGTGGCCAGCGAGCCCACACCGATATAGCCGCGCGAAAGCTCTTCGGACACCACGACCATCGACGCCTTGGAAAGGCCAAGCCCGCCGAATTTCTCGGGGATGGTCAGGCCGAACACGCCCATTTCGGCCAGTTTTTCGATGATCTTCATCGGGATCAACTCGTCGCGCAGGTGCCAGCCGTGGGCGTGCGGAGCCACCTCTTCGTCGGCAAAGCGGCGGAACTGATCGCGGATCATTTCCAGTTCGTCGTCAAGACCTGTTGCGCCAAAGGTCGCGCGGCCATGATTGTCCTGCATCAGGGCCACAAGCTGCATCCGGGCCGCTTGCGTATTGCCGTCGTGACAAAGAGTGGTGATGGCGGCGGCATCCAGCGCAGCACCGTCAATTCCGATATCGGCAAGGCGCACAATCTCGCCCTGGCTCATCGTGATGCCGCCCCGGATCTGGCTCAGGTATTCACCAAAGGCGATCTGGTGGATCAGTTGCTCCATCTGCCCGAACTGTCCAGCGGCGGTCAGGCGGTCGGCCCAGCGCTGCATCTGTTCCAGACTTTGCGCATAGGTCGCCAGCCATGCAAGGCCGTGGACAGCGGTCTGATGCGCCTCGATCAGGGGGGCAGATATGCGGCCCGCGTCAGTGACAAGGCCGCGCAGGTGGTCCACCGCGGCGGCTAGCACAACGCGCACCTCAGTCAGGGATCGGGCGGTGAGCGTCAGCAGGTCGGGGATCACGGCATTGGCGGGCGGGGGCGTTCCATCATGCGGCATGGCTGTTCTCCGGATTTGGGCCGGGTTTAATCCCTTCGCAGGTGCAGCGCAATATAATTTCGTCGTCGCACCCCGAAAGGTCTTAAAGTGTCGCAGGGGCAGTGTGCTAACGGCAGGCTCTTGCCAGTTCGGGCTCCGCATCGGGGGCAACGACCTCGAACTCGACGCTGTAGAGCAAGCGGCCATTCTTTTTGGCCTCTATCCGCCACAGGCCAAGGACGATTTCTTCGGGGCTGCCGAAATACCAAAAGCTCGTGGATCGTGCTGCAATCCGCAGATTGCCGCGCCACGTCTCGGGGTTTTTGGCGTTTGGTTTGAAAACCCGGATCTCGGCATTTTCGATATCCCTATTGCCGGCTGCACGTCCCGTGACGCCGAAGGCCATGTTCAGCACGCCGGGCAAACGCTGTTTGGCCCCGGCGATGAACCGGGGGTCGGCGCGGGGCTTGATGATGTAGCCGAGCTCTGTTCCGGCTGCGGGCACCTTGTCGAACTGCTTGTTCTGGCAAAAGACGCCGAAGCGAAAGCCTGCAACCTCTTTGCTGACAACAGGTCTGGACTGCGCCCAAAGCGCCTGCCCCCAGAAGGACGCGATCAGAAGGATCAGATATTTCATACGCCTATTTCCTTGCGGCGGTGCTGACGGATCGCTTTTCGTTTCGCCCGTTGGAAGAAAAGCAGGAATCGGCTTTTCTTGGCAAGCTCAAGGCGCAATGAAGGGGCATGGAAGGCATTTTCGGCATCGGCATATCGGCAGGTCTTTCGGCGCATGCGCTTGCCGCAGCCGTGGCAGTCACGTTTTTTGCTGGCTTCGTCAAGGGCACCGTGGGCTTTGCCATGCCGATGATCATGATTTCTGCCTTCGGGTCGATCATGCCGCCGGAAACGGCTTTGGCGGCGCTGATCTTGCCGACGCTTGTGACCAACCTTAGTCAGGCGTTCCGGCATGGCAGGGGGGCCGCATGGCAGGCGACACGGCAGTATTGGCGATTTTTGCTGGCGACGGTGATCTTCATCCCGATTTCGGCGCAGTTCGTCCGGGTGATTCCGCAAGAAGTTTTTCTGGTGTTGCTGGGCCTGCCGATCACGGTTTTTGCGGCGCTGCAACTGGCGGGCCGCAGTCTTGCAGTCCGGCTGGAGCATCGCACCCGCGCCGAGTGGGCTTTGGGCGTGGTGGGCGGAATCTATGGCGGGATTGCCGGGGTCTGGGGCCCGCCGTTGCTGGTTTACCTGCTGTCGGTGGGGGCCGGCAAGGCCGAGACTGTGCGCGTGCAGGGGGTGATCTTCCTGATCGGCGCGGTGGTTCTGCTGGCAGCACATCTGTCATCGGGCGTTGTTACCGGAAGGACCGGCGCTTTGTCGGCGGTGCTGATCTTGCCTGCGATGCTGGGGCTTTTTGCGGGATACGCGATGCAGGACCGGCTGGATCAGGTGCGTTTCCGGCGCTGGACACAGGTGCTTCTGGTGCTGACAGGGCTGAACCTGATGCGTCGCGCCGTAGGCTTATGACGCAAGGCTTTCGCCTTTGCAGACCGAAAGACCAAGCGCCGCCTGTTCCGGTGGAACAACCTTGAAGGGCTGTTCGAACAGCACCGTGCCGTCCCCGGTGCGGACCTGCATGGACCAGTCGCCCTGCAGCACCTCTTTGGGCAGATCAAAACGATACAGGTTCACGCCCCAGGCCTCGGCCGCAAGTTCGGTCGTCCAGCTTTGCTCGGTCCGGCCGGTGGGGGCCATCGGGGGGTGAGTCACCACAACGTCGACAACGGTGCGCGGGGTGCCGGGGGCAAGCCGCATCTGGATGCCAAAGCCCATATCCAGTGCAGCCGGAATGGTTGTGGTCTGCAAACCAAGCCGGGGCGTCTCGCTGAACTGATCGACGGTGCCCTGATCGGTGTTCGGAGCCACGGCCTTGCCGGAAAGCGGCGTGCGGCAAAAGATGCCGACCTCGCCGATCATCAGCGGCGGCAGCGCGGATTGCGCCAGCGCCGGCCCGAAAAGGACCAGCGCGAAAACGCTAGACCAGAGCAGCCGCCTTGACGTCTGCATCAATGAACGGAACATATTGGCCGAAGTTATCGGCAAACATGCCCACCAGTTTTGCGGCCTGAGCATCATAGGCATCAGCATTGCCCCAGGTCAGACGCGGGTTCAACAGCTTATCCTCGACCCCTGGCACAGAAAGCGGCACCTCGAACCCGAAATTCACGTCCTTGCGGAAGGCCCCCTTGGCCAGCGTGCCATCCAGTGCCGCCGTCAGCAGCGCGCGTGTGGCCTTGATCGGCATCCGCCGACCCGTGCCGTAAGCGCCGCCCGTCCACCCCGTGTTCACCAGCCAGCAGGTTGCCCCATGCCGCGCGATCTTTTCCTGCAGAAGCTTGCCGTAAACCTCCGGTCGGCGCGGCATGAAGGGCGCGCCGAAGCAGGTAGAGAATGTGGGCGTCGGTTCTGTAACGCCACGCTCCGTGCCTGCCACCTTTGATGTGAAGCCGGAAAGGAAGTGATACATCGCCTGCGCCGACGTGAGCCGGGCAATGGGTGGCAGAACGCCAAAGGCATCACAGGTCAGCATGATGATGTTTTTTGGATGGCCGCCAAGTCCGGTGGTCGACGCGTTCGAGATATAATCCAGCGGATAGGCGCAGCGGGTGTTGGCGGTCAGGCTGTCATCGTCAAAGTCGATCTCCAGGGTGTCGGG
This sequence comes from Rhodobacterales bacterium, assembly GCA_041737515.1. Classification (GTDB taxonomy): domain Bacteria; phylum Pseudomonadota; class Alphaproteobacteria; order Rhodobacterales; family Rhodobacteraceae; genus JBBQZP01. The sequence goes on from JBGSRQ010000396.1 coordinate 6,966, forward strand.
GTCGTAGACGACGTTTTCCACAACCGTTCCGAAACGGTGCGTCGTGGCGTAAATCTGGGGCTCTGCCTCTGCTGACAGGTTGATCGTCTTGGCATAGCAGCCACCTTCAAAGTTAAAGGTGCCGCTATCGGACCAACCATGCTCATCATCCCCGATCAGCGTGCGCGCGGGGTCTGCTGAAAGGGTGGTCTTGCCGGTGCCCGACAGGCCAAAGAACACGGCGGCATCATCCGGGTTGCCAACGGCGTGGTTGGCCGAGCAGTGCATCGGCATTACGCCCTTTTCGGGCAAAAGGTAATTCAGCAGGGTAAAGACCGATTTCTTGTTCTCGCCCGCATAGGCGGTGTTGGCGATCAGTATCAGCTTGGCGTCGAAATTGAGCACGATCGCCGTTTCCGACCGGGTGCCATGCCGTGCCGGATCGGCCTTGAACGACGGGCAGTTCAGGATTGTCCATTCCGGTTTGAACATGTCCAGTTCGGTCCGGTCGGGGCGGCGCAGCAGGTGGCGGATGAAAAGTCCGTGCCAAGCCAGCTCTGTGACAACCCGCACGTCCAGCCGGTGCACGGGATCGGCCCCAGCGTAAAGATCCTGCACGAAGTAATCGCGCCCTTGCATGTGTGCAAGCATGTCGGCATGCAGCCGCGCGAAGGCGTCGGGCGCCATCGGGGAATTGTTGTCCCACCAGATCGAGCTTTCGACATTCGCTGTGCGGACCACGAACTTGTCTTTCGGCGACCGGCCGGTGAACTGGCCCGTCGAACACAGGAAAGCACCGCCAAGCCCCAACCGCCCCTCGCCGCACTGCACAGCCGCTTCAACCAACGCGGGCTCTGTCAGGTTGTAATATATCGTTCCCAGCCCCTGAATGCCCTGATCCTCAAGCCGGTGTGCGCAAGCGGTCTGTGTCTGGTTCATTTCATTTTCTTCCTGCGCAAATCGGGCGCGGTCAGGGGAAAGGCGGCTCCTGCGGGGGCGAACTGCCGGAACGGCCACGAAATCGTGCCTCGTTACAAGGCTATAACATACGGGATTTATTGAAGAACAGCCTGCAATTGCACCGTTAGCGCAACCATGAAAAGGTTAGCGCAACCAAAGATGCATGCCGACCTGCTGTTTGGGCGGACTGCGGCAAATTAGTCAAACCTTCAGAGTTTTCGTATCCATTCGACACAGTGCGCTGGGGTGATTCGCAGTTAACAGTTGATTCTTTCAACCAAAACCGGGAATGTCGTGGAAAAATAATGTAACGAGCAGACGGGAAAAGCAGATGTCAAGGATCGCCCTTGTGGACGACGACAGGAATATCCTGACGTCGGTATCGATGACTCTTGAGGCCGAGGGCTTTGAGGTCGAAACCTATAATGACGGACAGTCAGCCCTAGATGCGTTCAATCGCCGCCTGCCGGACATGGCCGTGCTTGATATCAAGATGCCGCGGATGGACGGGATGGACCTTTTGCAGCGTCTGCGCCAGAAAACCGCGATGCCTGTAATCTTCCTGACCTCCAAGGACGATGAAATCGACGAGGTTCTGGGCTTGCGCATGGGGGCTGACGACTACGTCAAGAAACCCTTCAGCCAGCGCCTTCTGGTCGAACGCATCCGCGCACTCTTGCGCCGTCAGGAAGCCATTGCGACGGGCGAAGTCGCCGTGACCGAAGAAACCAAGATCATGGAGCGTGGCCATCTGCGGATGGACCCGTTGCGCCATTCGGTCAGCTGGAAAGGCAACGATGTTTCGTTGACCGTGACGGAGTTCCTTTTGCTTCAGGCGCTTGCCACCCGCCCAGGCTTTGTGAAAAGCCGCGATCAGTTGATGGATGTGGCCTACGACGATCAGGTTTACGTCGATGACCGCACCATCGACAGCCACATCAAGCGCCTTCGCAAGAAGATGCGGACCGCCGACAATGATTTTTCGGCCATCGAAACGCTCTACGGTATCGGATACCGCTACAACGAAGAATGAGCGTTCGAAGATGACGGTCGCGCAGCGCCTGCCGATGGACAAGAAAGCGCCTGCTTCGCAGGGTCAGGTGCTGTTGGGCGAGGATTGGACCTCGCCCGATGCGCTTGCCGATCAGGAAAGCCGCAGCCTTGGCCGCCGCGGCATATCGGCGCTGAACCGCTCGCCGCTGGCGCGCAAGATCGTGATCTTCAACCTTCTGGCGCTGGTCATTCTGGTGTCGGGTGTGCTGTTTCTGAACCCCTTCCGTGACAGCCTTGTTCTGCAACGCGAACAAGGGCTTGTGTCCGAAGCACAGCTGATCGCCAATGTGTTCGAGACGCGCTTGCCCGTCATTGCTGAAATCAACAAGACTGCGCCCGACATTCTGAGCGTCGAGGATACACTGCGCTCGCTTGATATCAGCCCGGGGGTTCAAGTCTATGTCTTTGACAATTTCGGAGCGATGCAGGCCAATGCCACTGGCGGCCCGCGCGACACCAATCTGCAGGCCGAGCGGTCGACCGTCATCACGGATTTTCTGAACAGTATCTGGGAAGGCGTGTCTGGCCTCATCACCTTCTCACGCACCCAACCGCAGGAATTTGCCGGCGAAGACATGGCGCGAGAACTTTTTGCCGCCGCGCGTGCGGGTGAAACCAGTGTCAAGACAGCGCAGGATACAGCCGGTGGCGCGCTTTTTTCCGTCGCAACGCCGATCTGGCATGCGGGCGAAGTGTTCGGAGTGATCGCGCTGACAAGCGCCGAGGGTGAGATTGACCGTCTGGTGCGCAATGAACGCGAGCAGGTCTTGCAGATGTTCGTGGTGGCCCTTCTGGTGTCGGTGGGCCTGAGCCTTGTGTTGGCGTCCACCATCGCCAACCCCTTGTCTGACCTTGCCGCCGCCGCCGAACTGGGCCGCGACCGCGACGCGCGCAAGATGGCGCCGGGCCGGGTGCGCATCCCTGATCTTGCTGCCCGCCCTGATGAGATCGGCCGCTTGTCAGTTGCAATGCGGGGTATGGTTGCCGCCCTTTATGACCGGATTGATGCAAACGAACAGTTTGCCGCCGATGTGTCGCATGAAATCAAGAACCCGCTGGCCAGCTTGCGGTCGGCCGTGGGCACCATGCGGGTGGCCAAACGCGAAGACCAGCGCGAGCGTCTGCTTGAGGTGATCGAACATGATGTGCGCCGTCTGGATCGTCTGGTCAGCGACATCTCGAACGCGTCACGGCTGGACAGCGAGTTGGTCAAGGAAGAGGAAGAGCAATTCAACCTTCTGAATACGCTTGGAAATCTTAGCGAATATCTGGGCAAGCAGGCCGAGGAAAAGGGTGTTGAGTTCATTACCGACCTGCCCCCCGGCCCGATCAAGATCCGCGGGCTTGAAGGGCGGCTGGCGCAGGTGTTCGTCAACCTGATCACCAACGCGATTTCGTTCTGTGACGAAGGCGACGCGGTCCGCGTCTGGGCGCGGCGCCGCGACAACCGTGTGCTGGTGGTGGTGGAAGATACTGGCCCTGGCATCCCTGAACAGGCGCTGACCAAGGTGTTCAAACGCTTTTATTCCGAGCGTCCGCAGACCGATTTCGGCAATCATTCCGGCCTTGGACTGGCGATCTCCAAACAAATTGTAGAGGCGCATGGCGGTGTCATCTGGGCCGAAAACATTCGCCCGACGAATGCCGATGTCACGTCGGAGCCTTTGGGCGCACGCTTCGTGGTCG
>JBGSRQ010000332.1:0-4228 GCA_041737515.1 Rhodobacterales bacterium
CATCCGCCATCTTCACATGCAGGGCACCCCGATCCGCGTCGGAATAGACGGCCACAGTGGCGATACCCATCCGGCGCGCCGTCTTGATCACGCGGCAAGCAATCTCGCCCCGATTGGCGATCAGGATCTTCTTGAACATGCCGATTTTCCCCCTGCGACGTCTGAAAATGAAAAAACCATCCGGGCATTTGGCCCGGATGGTCTATGGATAGGTTCGGTTTTCGCGCGACGATTAGCGGCAAACACCTGCATCGTCACAGAAGACGCCGCCCGCACCACCGATGATCGCGCCAGTAAGCGGGTCATTCCCGGTGATCGCCGCGATGCCTGCGCCGCCCGCTGCACCAACCGCGCCTCGTTCGGCGTCGGTGTTGATCGTGTCACAGGCCGCAACCGATACCAAAAGTGCCGCGATCCCGAAAAGTTTTGTAATTTGCATGTTTGTCTGTCTCCGTTGAACGATGTTGTGTCGGCGGAGTGTACCGCAAACATCCCGGAGAAGAACGCGCAAGTGACCACTTTGGTTCCATCGGCAAGTCTTTGCCAATGCTGGATTTTCCAAAAAACCGTAAAAGGCGGCCCGACCACATCCGGGTCTGGCCGCAGGATCGGGGAAGGGTAACAGATCGGATCGAGACTGGTGTGCCGCAGGGTTACGGCACACACGGACAAACGATGCGACGTCACCCCAGCAACAGCAAAGGGAAAAACAGCACGCACCAGCGGATGCGCGCCATTCGGCCAAATCGCCCCCGGCTCGCGCGAGATCATGCCTAATCGTCCTCGTCATCCCAGTCGCCTTGCGGCGGCGGGGCGGCATCCGGGGCAAAAACGGCTGGAAAAGCCGCTTCGGCGCGCTTGCGGTCAATGCGCAGCAGGGCGTCATAACTTTCGGGATCGAACGGGTCTTCGGCAGGCACAATCTCACGCCCGAAAAGCCAACTGATCCGACCGGCATCCAGGTTGCCACGCTCGAACGGATCTTCGCCGAAATGCGCCCAAAGGGCTGCCATGAATGCAGAGTCAGCGGCCCGGTCGGTTGCCTTGCGGTCGCGGAATCGCTCTCGTTTTATGATTCGCGCAGGGCCATCCTTATGGTTGGCACGCCGGATCACAAATTGATGATCCGTGCCCATAAGACGACCGGGAAAACCGCGATGTTTCAACATGGTATCACCTGCACATCACGCAAGCTGCACAGGAAAACGGGCGCCGTCAGCGCAGCCGAAGGCACCCGTCGGCAACAGTCAGCTGCCGTATTTGCCTTGGAAAACCGGCTCGGTTGACACGCCGGGATCAGCCACGACAACTTCGGTTTTCTTGGCGCATGCGCCGATGAAGGCGACCATGCACAGGCTAAGGATGATCTTGGTGCTCTTCGACATTCTCTGCTCCGGTTTTTGCGGGCGATCAGCCGGCGTGCTGTGCAGCACGGCCGCCCCCGTTGTGGAAATGAGGCCACGACATTGTGACCGCACGCCACACTACCGCATCGTTCTGCCAAAAGACACGGCAACAAGGACGCCAAGAAAAATTTTGCGGCAGAGTCATTTTTCTGCAAACCGGCGACCATCAGTAGACATCCCACACGCAGGTGCCGTCGACGATTGAGAACGCTTCGAAAAACTGCGTCGCTTCCGGCGCCGACTGGCCAAAGGGCACCGCAACATCGGACAGTGAAATGATCACCTGACCGGGTGCCGGTCCGAATTGGGTAAGCCGGGGCAAAGCGTAGGATTCGCACAATGCCATCATGTCGGCAGAGGCCGTCTCGAAATCGACCGATCCGCCGTTCCGGGCAATATCTGGCGCAACGAAGCGAAACCGCAATACCAGCCCGTCCGGGCCGGGCACATTCCAGATGACATCCTGCAACACGACCTGCTGGCCGGAAGGCACCGGAACCAGCGTGTCATCGCCGTATTCAACCTGTGCGTCACTATGGAGCGGCGTTTCTTCGTTCATCGCGCAGTCTTCTTCAGCAGGACTCGGCGCGCCTTGTTCGGCGCAGCCAGAGTTGACAGTGCACCAAACGGGGCCAGAGTGGCAGATTGCGCCTCGGCCGTCGCCTCGCGCAGATCAAGGATCGCCGAACCGCCGGGTTTCAGGGCGCGATCCAGAAACGGCAGATACAGATCGACCGGATAGTGAAACCCGCACGACAGGAATGACACCGCCAGATCAACCGGTTTCACTGTTTCGGGTGCCGTGTCACGCGGGTTCAGCGTTGTGATCTTTTTCGCGGATATACCGTTATCTTCCAATATCTTGCGCGCAACCGCCAGGCTGGAATACGCGGCCCCCTCGGATTGAAAGCCGAAATGGCGATGCTCGTTCACCTCAAGGTCGATCAGCACGACATCTGCCTTCAGATCCTGTGCCGCGAACAGATCAAAGAACGCATAACCGCAGCCAATATCGGCGATGCGCTTGGGTTTGATATCACGCAGATGCGGCGCGACGGCGCGGTATTCGGCCCGGATCACCCCTGCCGCGCGTCGTGCAATCGCATCGCCCAGTGTCTCCACCACCCGCGCGATCGGGTCCAGATCGCCCGCATTCCATGCCCGGATCACCTGCCCCGCTTTCGGAATGTCATACATGACTTCCGAGCGTTGCAGGATCAGGTTCAGATAATCATCCGGCCCCAAAGCCGACAGATCAAGCACCTTCACCTCGGGCGCCTGGGCTTCGCCTGCGATGTCGATGGTCAAGGGCACCCGGTTCTTCCTTTGCGATCAAAGCGGAATATTGTCATGCTTTTTCCAAGGGTTCACCTGCCGTTTGCTACGCAAGCTGGCGAAGGCGCGGGCCACGCGACGGCGAGTCGATTGCGGCATGATCACCTCATCTATGAAACCGCGTTCGGCGGCGACAAAGGGGTTGGCGAAACGGTCTTCGTATTCCTTGGTGCGGGCCGCGATCTTTTCGGGGTCGCCAAGTTCGCTGCGATACAGGATTTCCGTCGCCCCGCGCGCGCCCATCACCGCCACTTCGGCGGTGGGCCACGCGTAATTGACATCGCCGCGCAGGTGTTTGGACGACATCACGACATAAGCCCCGCCGTACGTCTTGCGGGTCAGCACGGTCACTTTCGGCACCGTTGCCTCGGCATAGGCAAACAGCAGTTTCGCGCCGTGCTTGATGACACCACCCAGTTCCTGCTGCACACCGGGCAGAAAGCCCGGCACATCGACCAGCGTCAGGATGGGAATTTCGAACGCATCGCAGAACCGCACAAAACGCGCGGCCTTCCGGCTGGAATCAATGTCCAGACAGCCAGCCAGAACCATCGGCTGATTGGCCACAACACCGACGGTCTGGCCTTCCATCCGGATGAACCCGATCAGGATGTTGCCCGCGAAATTCGACTGTATCTCGAAAAAATCACCCTCATCCGCCAGTTTGTGGATCAGTTCCTTCATATCATAGGGCTGGTTCGGGTTGTCGGGGATCAGCGTGTCAAGGCTGGGTTCCACCCGGGCCGGATCATCGAAAAACGGGCGTACCGGGGCCTTTTCACGATTTGACAGCGGCAGAACGTCGATCAGCCGCCGGGTTTCGGCCAAAGCCTCCACATCATTCTCATAAGCGCCGTCGGCGACCGAGGATTTGCGGGTATGCGTGCCGGCACCACCCAGTTCTTCGGCGCTGACAACCTCATTCGTGACGGTTTTCACCACATCGGGGCCGGTCACGAACATGTAGGACGAATCCTTCACCATGAAGATGAAGTCGGTCATCGCGGGCGAGTAAACCGCCCCCCCGGCGCAAGGCCCCATGATCAGACTGATCTGCGGCACCACGCCCGAGGCCAGCACGTTGCGCTGGAAGATCTCGCCGTATGCACCAAGGCTGCCCACGCCTTCCTGAATGCGCGCGCCACCCGAATCGTTGATGCCGATCACCGGCGCGCCGTTCTGCATGGCAAGATCCATGATCTTGCAGATCTTGGCACCATGCGTTTCCGAAACCGAGCCGCCCAGAACGGTGAAATCCTGTGCGAAAACATAGATCTGGCGGCCGTTCACCGTGCCCCAGCCAGTAACCACCCCGTCGCCGGGATGCCGGTTTTCCGCCATGCCGAAATCGGTGGACCTGTGCGTGACGAACATGTCGAATTCTTCGAAAGACCCCTCGTCCAGCAACAACTCGATCCGCTCGCGCGCGGTCAGCTTGCCCTTGGCGTGCTGCGCCGCAACGCGCGCCGTACCGCCCCCGGCCCGGG
>JBGSRQ010000419.1:0-2137 GCA_041737515.1 Rhodobacterales bacterium
GGGGGTGGGGGTCGGCCTGTGACATCACCCCTGCGCCTTTCCTATCTGGCCCTTGCAATCTGGGGCGCGGTCCACCCGATGTATTGGTTCGTGACCTACATGCGCGAAACGGGCACCGGCCTGGGTGGCCTGATCGACGCGTGGTATGTCAACGCCTCGACCACCGGCCTGACCTGGGATCTGACGATTGCCGCCGTCGCCCTGACGGTCTGGATCATCGCGGAAACCCGCGTGCGCAGGAACTGGCTGGCGCTGGTAGCCGTTCCGGCCACTTTCTGTATCGGAGTAAGCTGCGGTCTGCCGCTCTACCTCTTTTTGCGCACACGCCCGGTCGGCTGACCCCCTTCCCATTTCTCATTGGACCAAATATCCCGGGCGCGCGGGGGCTGGCCCCCGCCTGACTTCAAAAGACTGGGGCTGGCCCCCGCCTGCATGCATAAGGCACAAGACCGATGGATCACTTCCTGTACCGCGAGGGCCAGCTTCACGCCGAAGATGTGGCGATCGCGGATATCGCGGCGGTCGTCGGGACGCCGTTTTATTGCTATTCCTCTGCCACCCTGACCCGGCATTACCACCTGTTCACCGAAGCCCTGTCGCCGCTGCCCAACATGGTGTGTTTTTCGGTAAAATCGCTGTCGAACCTTGCCGTTCTGAAAACCCTCGGTGATCTGGGCGCGGGCATGGATGTGGTGTCGGGCGGCGAATACCGCCGCGCCGTTGCCGCCGGTGTTCCGGGCGAAAGGATCGTGTTTTCCGGTGTCGGCAAAACGCGCGACGAGATGCGGCTGGCCCTTGAGAGCGGCATCCGTCAGTTCAACGTCGAAAGCGAGCCGGAATTACGCGCCCTGTCGCAGGTGGCCTCGGCTATGGGCGTCAGCGCCCCGATCACCATCCGCGTGAACCCCGATGTCGATGCGATGACGCACGAGAAAATTTCGACCGGCAAGAAGGGCGACAAGTTCGGTATCCCCATTGACCGCGCGCCGCAGGTCTATGCCCAGGCCGCCCGCCTGCCGGGGATAAATGTGGTGGGCATCGACGTGCATATCGGCAGCCAGCTGACGGATCTGGCACCGTTCGAAGCGGCTTACCTCAAGGTTGCCGACCTGACCCGCCTGCTGCGGGCCGAGGGTCATGCGATATCCCGTCTGGACCTTGGCGGCGGCCTTGGCATCCCCTATGCGCGATCGAACCTCGCACCGCCGCTGCCGATGGATTACGGTGCCGTGATCAAGCGAACGGTGGGAGATCTGGGGTGCGAGGTGCAGATCGAACCGGGGCGGCTGATTTCGGGCAATGCGGGGATTCTGGTTGCAAGGGTGATCTATGTGAAAGACACCGAAACCACCGATTTCCTGATCCTTGATGCGGCGATGAACGATCTGATCCGCCCGGCGATGTATGGTGCGCATCACGACATCATTCCGGTGATCGAGCCCGCCGCCGCCACCGACGCGAACCTGTTCGATATCGTCGGCCCGGTCTGCGAATCCGGTGACACCTTCGCCAAGGCCCGCCCGATCACGCCACTGGCCGAGGGCGATCTTGTCGCATTCCGCTCGGCCGGGGCTTATGGTGCAGTGATGGCGTCCGAATACAACACACGCCCCCTGATCCCGGAAATTCTGGTGAAGGGCGATCACTTCGCTGTCATCCGGGCAAGACCGACGTTTGACGAAATGCTGAAACGCGATACCATCCCGGAATGGCTCTGACGACACCCCACTGGCGAGGCCGATGACAGAGACCGACACTCAAACGGCGTTCAACCGCCTGATCTGGCCCCTGCGGCTGACACTGTCCGGCCTTTGGGCTGAACGGGTGGTGCGTTCGTTCTGGCCGCTTTGGTCGATCCTGATTGTCGTGGTGGCGGCATTTGCCTTTGGCGTGCAGGACAAGGTGCCGCTGGAGGCCGCGTGGATCGCTCTGACGCTGGCTCTGCTTGCTGGCCTCTGGGCGCTGATCACAGGCCTGCGCGGATTTCACAAACCCACACGGGCCGAAGCACTGGTGCGGCTTGACAGCGCCCTGCCCGGCCGCCCCATTGCAGCACTGACCGATGCGCAGGCATTGGGGACGACCGACCCCGCATCGGTCGCGATCTGGCAGGCGCACCGCAAGCGGATGGCCGACC
>JBGSRQ010000492.1:0-6627 GCA_041737515.1 Rhodobacterales bacterium
GATCCGGGCGCTGATCACCGGGCTGACCGAGGCGAGGGCGGCGCAGATTGCGGCTGGCACGGCCCCCGATGATCTGGCGACCAAGATCATGGTGACGCCAGACCCCGAAACCGGGCAGCGGTTCGGGACGGAAGAAATGGTCGATCAGGTGGCGATCTTCTTTCTGGCCGGGCATGAAACCAGCGCATCGGCACTGGCGTGGGCGTTGTATCTGCTGGCACGTTATCCCGAGGTGCAGGACCGCGTCGCTGCCGAGGCCGCCACATTGGGCGACGCCCCCGATTTCAGCGCACTCTCAAAGCTGAAATATACCCGCGATGTGTTCCGCGAGGTGCTGCGGCTATACCCGCCGGTGCCAATGATGGTGCGCGAAAATATCGAGGCAGAGGTGATGCGCGACCGCCCTGTTGCACCGGGCGCGCAGATCGTTCTGTCCCCCTGGCACCTGCACCGGCACGAGCGGCTCTGGTCCCGGCCTGACGCGTTCGACCCCGGCCGCTGGCAAACCGACGAAGGCCGGGTCAGCGCGCGCGATGCCTATCTTCCGTTTTCCGCAGGGCCGCGCGTGTGCACCGGTGCCGGGTTTGCGATGGTGGAAGGGGTGTTGTTGCTGGCACTTCTGGTGCAAGCCTTCCGGTTTACGCGAGTGAACGGGCGCGACCCGGTGCCTGTCGCGCATCTGACCGTGCGGGCACGCGACGGCATATGGCTGAACGTGCAGCGGCGCGGGTAGGCCAAAAATCTTTGAAGATACTTGCAAATTCTTTTCGAAAAAATTTTGTGTCAACGCAGCACCTGCATCGGTTCGCGATTGCAGAAGATCACGAACTGTCTGGTATTCTCGGCACAGTGAAAGCCGCGTCGCCGGACCCCGTGCAAAAACCGATCGCGTCCCACAAGGCGTTCCACATCTGTCACCTTGCGGCGCAGGATCGCGCCTTCGGCAGCGGATTTTGCGCTGAACAGCTGAACGATCCAGCGGTCGGGGGATACAACGTCGGGCAGGTTGATCATCGGGCACCGCTGGCGTGCAGGATGCGCAATGCCGGTTAAGGGGTGCTTGACGCCTGCAAGTGCCGCAGCACGAACACCCGGATCGCCGAGGCAAGCCCCATATCGCCGGTGCGCGCTTCATCAACTTCGATCGCCAAGGCATTGATCGTCATGCCTTTCTGAGTAGCGATTTCGCGAAAGGCTTGCCAGAATTCCGTCTCAAGCGAGACCGAAGTGCGATGCCCGCGCAGCGTCAGCGAGTGTTTTTCCGGGCGCGCGGTCATTCGCGCCTTGCGCCGTCAAGGGTACGGGCTGCGGCGTTGGCCTGCGCTTTTTCGAGCGCCTTTTGTGCCTTGGTGCGGCCAGATCGTGCAGCGTTCGCATCGGCATCGGAGCGGGCCTTTTCCCGCTCTTTCGCCTTGCGCGCCGACCGCAGATTGACGAGCACTGCCACCGGTCAGCCTTTCGGGCCGATCATGTCTTCGGGCCGCACCACGCGGTCGAAGGTTTCGCCGTCGACATAACCCAGCGCGATCGCTTCCTCACGCAGGGTGGTGCCGTTCCTGTGCGCGGTCTTGGCGACCTTTGTTGCGGCATCATAGCCGATGGTGGGGGCAAGGGCGGTGACAAGCATCAGGCTTTCCTTCATCAGCTTGTCGATCCGCACCGTATTCGCGGTGGTGCCCGCCACCATATTGTCGGTGAACGATGCTGCCGCATCGCCAAGAAGTTGCATGCTTTGCAAGACGTTATAGCTCATCATCGGATTGAATACGTTCAACTCGAAATGGCCCTGGCTGCCGGCAAAACCAACCGCCGCATCATTGCCCATCACATGCACGCACACCATCGTCAGCGCTTCGGCTTGCGTCGGGTTGACCTTGCCGGGCATGATCGACGAGCCGGGTTCGTTTTCCGGCAGGTTCAACTCGCCCAGACCCGAGCGCGGACCCGAGCCCAGAAACCGCATGTCGTTGGCGATCTTGAACAGCGACGCGGCGATGGTTTTCAGAACGCCCGAAAACATCACCATTGCGTCGTGAGCGGCCAAAGCCTCGAACTTGTTGGGGGCGGTGACGAAGGGCAGGCCGGTGATCGCGGCAATCGCATCCGCCACGCGGGTATCCCAACCGACGCGCGTGTTCAGCCCGGTGCCGACGGCGGTGCCGCCTTGGGCCAGTTCGTAGATTTCGGGCAGAACTTTTTTGACGCGCATGATCCCCTGCGCCACCTGATGCGCATAGCCACCGAATTCCTGACCCAGCGTCAGGGGGGTGGCATCTTGCGTATGGGTCCGGCCAATCTTGATGATATCCTTGAATTCCAAAGACTTGGCGGCCAAAGCGGCGTGCAGCTTTTCCAGCCCCGGCAGCAGCACATCGCGGGCCATCATGCCGATGGCGACATGCATCGCGGTGGGGAACGTGTCGTTCGACGACTGACCCATGTTCACATGATCGTTCGGGTGAACCGGCTTTTTAGACCCCATCACCCCGCCCAGCACTTCAATCGCGCGGTTGGAAATCACTTCGTTCGCGTTCATGTTCGATTGCGTGCCCGAACCGGTTTGCCAGACGACCAACGGGAAATTGTCGTCAAAGCGGCCGTCGATCACCTCGGTCGCGGCGGCGGCGATAGCATTGCCCAATTCGGCGGAAATGTCGCCCTGAGCGATATTAACCTGCGCGCAGGCTTTCTTGATCACGCCAAGCGCGCGGATTATGGCAACTGGCTGACGCTCCCACCCGATCGGGAAATTCTGGATCGAGCGTTGGGTCTGTGCGCCCCAGTATTTGTCGGCGGGCACGTTCAGGGGGCCGAAACTATCGGTTTCAACGCGGATATCGGACATTCATCAGGCTTTCTTGCAGGGGTCAGTCTTGAGCGCGGGTGTAGAGATAAACCCGCGCAGGCGGCATGTTGATCAGAACGAAGGGCCCTTTGGTCGCGCGCAACTGCAGCGCAGACTGGACATCGGCATGCATCGGCGGTCGCGGGCCATAGGTGAATTGCACATAAGCTCCGCCGGGGCGCAACCCGGCAAAGGCCGCTCCGACGATACCGGATTGCAGGTCTTCGTTCATCGACAAAAGCGGCAGGCCCGACACCACGGCGCCCAGATCGGTGATCCCAAGAGTGGCCATATCCTGCGCGGGGCGGTTTTCGACGCGCACACCGGGAAACTCCCGTTCCAGCTTGCGGCAGAAGGTCGGGTTCAGTTCAAACACCGTAAGGTCAGCGGGCGCGACGCCACGATCCAGAATGCCGCGTGTCAACTTTCCGGTGCCCGCACCAAATTCCGCAACTTTGCCCGTTTCGGGACCGAGGCTTGCTGCCATGGCGCGGGCCAGATGGCGGGATGACGGGGCGACGGCAGAAATCTGTTTGGGCTTGCGGATCAACTGACCCAGAAAGAGGGCAAGATCGCTCATGCGGGATACTCCGGTCAAAGGGAAAGGCGATCAATCGTGGTGGCCCGTGATCAGGCCAGCCACCTATTTGCGGAACTTGTCGAGGCTGACAACCTCGGCCTCGCGTGGCGGGCTGTCTTCTGCCTCGATGCTGTCCTCATCATCCTCGTCGTCTTCGTCCTCATGCGTCTCGAACCGAAGCCCGAATTCAACCGACGGGTCAACAAACGTGCGCACCGCATCAAACGGGATGACCAGCGGTTCGGGTTGATTGCCGAAATTCAGCGTGACCGAAAAGCCTTCGTCGGTGACATTCAGATTTTCGAACCAATGCTGGATCACCACCGTCATCTCGGCCGGATAGCGTGCGTGCAGCCAATCGGCGATGGCAACGTCGGGGTGGGTCGTATCAAAGGTTATGAAAAAGTGGTGGCTGTCCGGCAGGCCGTTTTCCGAAACATCGGTCAGCACGTTTTGGATCAGCCCGCGCATCGCCCGGTGCATCAGATTGCCGTAGTCGATCGAACGCGTCATCCTTTGGCCCCTTTCGCGCTGGCCCCAACATACGGGATTCGTCTCCGAAAGAAAGGGGGAACGGGTGCTCATGTCACGCGGCACTGATCAGGCTTGCGCCGATGGAAAGGGCGGCACAGCTTGCAAGCGTCAGGCCAAGCCCCAGATGGAACCGCAGCATCATCAGGGCGGCAAATGCCGTAAGTGCCAGCGAGATCAGGCTCAGGCTGCTCCAGTCGGGATGCAGCAGGTGCAGGGGGCCCAGAGTGGACTGGCCGATCTGCGAAAAGGTGACATGCAGCGCAAACCAGAGGGCAAGGTTCGCAATCACCCCCACCACAGCCGCCGTGATCGCCGCAAGCGCGCCCGACAATCGCGGCATCGAGGGCAGGCGTGCAACATAGGGCGCACCCGCAAAAACCCAAAGAAAACAGGGGGTAAAGGTCATCCACAGCGTGACGCACGCCGCCGCAAGCCCGGTCCAGACGCCGCCCGCCCTGTGGCCGGCCAGATAGCCCACGAATTCCGTCACAAGGATCAGCGGGCCGGGGGTGGTCTCGGCCAGCCCCAGCGCATCAATCATCTGTGGCGTGGTCAGCCAGCCTTTTGCCTGCACCACCTCTTGCGTCATCCACGTCAGCACTGCATAGGCGCCGCAAAAGGTGAAGATGGCAAGTTGTGAAAAGAACAGGCCGATTTCCGCCAGCAGCCCGTGTTCAAAGATTACAAGCGCGCCCAGCGGCACCAGCCACAGCGCGCCCCAAAAAACAACGGTCAGGGCGGTGCGGCGTGGTTGCCCGGCAGGCATCGGCGGTGCGGTGTCGGCGGTGCCTTTTGCGCGTGCAAACCCCACCATCCCGGCCGCCAGAATGATCACCGGAAAGGGCAGGTTCAGAAAGAACAGACCCACGAAGGCCGCAATCGCGATGGCCCATTGCACGCGGCCTTTCAATGCGCGCCGGGCCACGCGAAGCAAAGCCTCGATCACGATGACGACGACTGCCGCCTGCACGCCGCGAAACAGGGCCTGCATCAGAGGCACGTCGCCGTAGACCGCATAGATTGCGGCCAGGGCCAGCACCACCAAAGCCCCCGGCAGCACGAACAGCAGCCCGGCAACAAGCCCACCCAAAACACCGTGCAACCGCCAGCCTGAATATGTGGCAAGCTGCATCGCCTCCGGACCTGGCAGCAACATGCAGAACGACAGGGCCGAAAGATACTCGGCGTCGGTCAGCCATTTGTGCCGGTCCACCAGTTCGCGCTGCATAAGCGCAATCTGCGCTGCAGGGCCACCAAACGAAAGCACGCCGACGCGCGCAAAGGTCCGTGTCATTTCGGGCAAGGTCGGGGTCATCTCAGGTCCTTGATGCGGGCCAGTCGTGACCTTCCTCGAACCCGTCGCGCGCCCAGCGATAAAGCGCGTCATAAAGTCCCATTCCGGCCTCAAGCTGTTGCAGATCATCACGAAACTGGCGTGACAACCCGACCGAAAGCGCCAGCAACCCGGCCGCCTGCGGGGCCAGATCATGCCGGTCGGTATCGGCCGCGCGCACCACCAGCGCCAGTCGGTCAAGAGCCTCTGTCGCCAGCCCGAATTCTGCTATCAGCGTGTCGAAGGTGCAGCCCTCGCCTCGGTGGCTGAAGAACGTCTCTTCGATGTCATAGGCAATTGCGCCGAAGTTTTCGGCGACGGCGGTCACCTCGGACGGGGCGACATAAAGAAACTGCGCCTCGGGGTCGATGAAGCGGCGGATCAGCCAGGGGCAGGCGATGCGGTCGATCTTGGGGCGGTGGCGGGTGACCCAGAGCCGCGTCCGGGGCCGGGCAGAGGCGGGGGTTATTGGCAAACCGGCGGCGACCCAGGCCAGATGCCCGCCCTCCAGCACCTCTGCGCCGATGCCATCTGCCCGCAAGACCGCTGCCGCACCTTCCGAAAGCTTGCGCCCGCGTTGGCACGAGACGACCACCCGCCGACCCGACAGCTGCGCTGCGTGCGCTGCGACGGCGGTATGGGCCATCTGGCACGCGGTGGGAATGATCCGGGGATCGGCGTCGAAATCATCGCCCATGCGCACGTCAAGAACGGCGGGCGCTTCGGGGGTTCCGATCAGACGCATCAGTTGGGCGGGGGTGATCTGGTTTGGTGCGGGCATCGTGGCATCCTTTGAGCGGGGGGATGCGACACTTGGGCTGACGCCTCACGGGGCGGTCACGAACCCCGTGCCGTTCGATAGACGAGGTCGCACCAGCGGTCAAGAGACGGTTTCAGGACGCCGGCTTCTCCAACTCGCGCAGCAGTTTTGCGCGGATTGCACGGGGGTAGTCCTGAATGCCGCGCGCGGTGATCACAAAGCCCCCCTTCGTGATGACCCAGCGCGCGTAAAAGGATGCGATGGGGGATGAAAGGCCGGGGTCCTCGATGGCGATGGCGTTGATCGTGATGCCCGCGCGGATCGCCGCCAGCCGCGCCTGCGCCACGGTGAAGCCCGCGTTTTCCGGCCCGTCACCGGAGATGTCGATGACCGCACGGCGGCAATCCGCAACAGCCGTGAATTGCGCGGTAGCAAACGAGATCGCCTCGCCCACCGCAGTGTCGGAGGCCAGAAACGCTCGGGGCTGGTCGCGCACCTGCGCTGCAAAGCGTTGCACTTCGGCATGCGACAGCATCCGCCGCCAGGGCTGCACCAGCGCCTGCCGCCCGGTGCCA
>JBGSRQ010000502.1:0-3118 GCA_041737515.1 Rhodobacterales bacterium
AGGCGCAGGTCGTTGCGCGCGGCCAGATAGTCCAGAAGCGGGGCCACCAGCCGCACCTCATGCGCGCGCATCAGGTCATGCACCGCGGTCGAGCGTTCCAGCGGCGAGGCCTGACCCGATCCTGAACCGCTGCCAAAATGATGTGCGTAAAGCGAATCCACATAGTCCGCCATGCCGGCACAGGCGGCGATCTGCGCGTGATCGGGGCCAGAGGGGGTGAAGCGCTTGTAAAGCACATCACCGTTGAAATAGTGCCCCTGGTTCGGCAAGGCTGAACCCACATCGCGGCGCAGAACCATGATCCCCTGATGCGGGCCGTAAGTCTTGTAGGACGAAAACAGATAGATATCCGCCCCAAGGGCCGCCACATCTGGAAATCCGTGTGGCACGTAACTGACCCCGTCCACACAGCTAAACGCCCCCGCCGCCCGCGCCATCGCACAGATCTCGGCCACCGGATTGATCTCGGCCACCACGTTGGAGCAATGCGGAAAGCACACCATCCGCACCCGCCCGTCGGCCAGCAAGGCACCAAGATCGCGCGGGTCCAGATGCCCGGTCTGCGGATCAATCCGCCATTCGCGCACCTCGATCCCGGCATCGGCAAGCCTGCGCCATGCCCCGGAATTTGCCTCGTGATCCTGATTGGTCACAACAACCGCACCATCCGTTCCCGCCAGCCACTGCCGAACCGCTTGCGCCAGAACGTAAGTGTTGGTGCTGGTCGAAGGGCCGAACGAAAGCTCATCCCCTGCAACCCCCATCATCGCAGACAGCCGGTCGCGCGCCTCGTCCATCTCGGCCCCGCCAAGCTGGCTTGCCGCATAGGGCGCATAGGGCTGCACCTTGCGGTCGGTGTAAAACCGCGTCAGCCGGTCGATCACCGGCTTGCAGGTATAAGACCCGCCCGCGTTTTCAAAGAACGCCTGCCCCTGCAGGCCGGGGCTTGCAAACGCGGGAAACTGTGCGCGCACGAAATCAATATCTAGCTGGGTCATGGGGTCCTCATCCTGTTGGCGCTGATCCTATTCGGAACGGGCGCGCCCGCAAGCCCTGCCCAGCCCAGCCCAGCCCAAAGCCCTGCACCTTTGACGGGCAGATTTTACGCGATTGACGCAAATTTGCGTGTTTGGCCGCAGCGAAGTCGCCCAAGCGCCGCCCCAAAGCCTTTACAAGCCGCGCGGATCACACCAAGTTTGTGACACTGGCTCCGGGGGGGGCCATGCAATTCAAAAGCAACAACAGTCCGAGGTCACATGAAACTCCGCACAAACCTTCTTGCCAGCGCCATGCTGGTCGTGTCTGCGCCTGCCTTTGCGGCAGACCCTGATCTGACGGTCTTTGACTGGGCCGGGTTCGAGGAACCAAGTCTGATCCAGGGTTACCAGGACAAATACGGCCAGATGCCGACCTACGCCTTTTTCGCCGACGATGACGAGGCGTTCCAGAAGGTCGCCTCGGGCTTCAAGGCCGATGTGGCGCATCCCTGCTCGCAGATGGTGTCGAAATACCGCGACGCGGGCCTGATCGAACCCTGGGACGTCAGCCGCATCCCCCAATTCGGCAATATCGCGCCGCGCTTCCTTGAATCCAAGATTTTCAAGGATGATCAGGGCGTATGGTACATCCCGACCGATTACGCCTACACCGCCGTCGCCTACAACACCAAGGAAGTGCCAGAGGCTGATGTGGCCAGCCTTCAGGTCTTCAAGGACCCGAAATACGCAGGCCGCATCTCGCTGCCCGACAATACCGACGATGTCTGGGCGCTGGCCCTGCTGGCCACCGGCGTGACCGACTGGACCAATATCACGGACGAGCAGTTTGCGGCAGGGGCCGCCTGGCTGCGCGAAGTGCACCCCAACGTGCGGGCCTATTGGGCAGACCCGTCGGAGTTGTCGCAACTGATGGCCTCGGGCGAAGTGCTGGTGGCATGGTCGTGGAACGATTCCATCGCGCTGATGCGCGCCGAAAACTTCCCCGTGGGCTTTCAGCGCCAGGCCAAGGAAGGGGCGTCGAACTGGTTCTGCGGTTATGTGAACTTCAAGGACGCGCCGGGCTCTGAAGACAAGGCCTACGATTTCATCAACGCCTGGCTTGACCCCAATTCTGCCAAGGGTCTGCTTGCGAACTTTGGCTATGCGCAGTCCAACGACACAGGCATGGCCGCAATCCCCGAGGCCGAACTGGTGGCCGCTGACGTATCGCCCATCACCTCGACCCTGCTGCCGCAGGTGCCGATCCCGACAGCCGAGCGTGACAAGATGCTGCAGGAATTCGAGAATATCAAAGCCGGGTTCTGAACACCTGCCTGAACATCGAATGGGCGCGCGGTGCAACCACCGCGCGCCTTTTTCAATCCGGTTCCCCGATTGCAGGCCCGCAAAACGGCGAACGTCGCAAGCGACGGGGACAAGCCTTGCACCCGCACCGCCCCGGCCCTATGTTGGACCTGTTCCGGGCAACCGGATCTATGGCGATAAACGCACCCGTAATACGCGGATCGGACCCGGGGGCGGTACCCGGCGGCTCCACCACCAACCCCTCATTGGGGGCAGATGGGGCCGAAACAGGATCGACGAACGTCTAAAGGGGCCAGCTTTTGCTCGGTGAGGTACCACCGTTATCGGTCCGAAATGTACAGTTGCCAATGACAACCGTGCTCCGGTGGCGCTTGCTGCGTAAGCAGTTCGCAATACCAAACCTAAGCCCTTGCGCCTAGCAGCGTAAGGCGGGGTCCGCAGGCACCTGGCAACAGAAGCCTGCACCTATTCCCGCACCTCCCATACCGCGCCCAACCGGACAATGCACTTTTTCGGCTAGGATTCTTGCTTGGGAGTTTTGACCCGACCTGATCGGCGCGAAACCACTTGCAATGCTGTGTCCTGCGCCACAGGCTTGCCCGATGATCCGTTTGGCGCTTCTTTGTCTTGCCCTTGGCTGCGCGCCCGCGCGGTCCTGTGAGACGGCGCTGCTTCTTGCCATCGACATTTCCGGCTCCATCGACGCTGGCGAATTTGCCACCCAGTCCGAGGGGTTGGCCCGCGCGCTGGACGATCCTGCGGTCGCCGAAATCCTTGTGCAGGGTCAGGTCGCACTGGCGGTCGTGCATTGGTCT
>JBGSRQ010000082.1:0-1835 GCA_041737515.1 Rhodobacterales bacterium
AGCACCTGCGCTTCGGCCTGCGCGATGGACGCGCGCGCCGCCGCAAGAGAGGCCGCAAACTGGCTTTTCTGAAGCTCCAGCGTGCTAAGCGAAAGCGTCGCCAGAACCTGCCCGGCGCGTATCTTGTCGCCGACATCGGCATCCAGCGTCTCGATCGGCTGACCCTCGATCAAGGGCTGCACCTGCACCAGTTCCACCGCCTCGACCATGCCCGAGGCCAGAACCTGCGCCTTCAGTATCTCGGTCTTTGCAGTGGTGACACTGATCGCGGGCAAGGCAATCTCGACCGCCGGGGCTGGGCTTTCGGTTTCGGGGAACGCCAGCGACGGGGCCATCAGGGCCATCGCGCCGAAACTCAGGAAAAGAACTGCCTTGCGCATATCTCAGACCTCGGATTTGCTGTTGGAGATATCGTCCAGCAGATTGTCTATCATTCGCAGCACCAGCGCTGTCAGATCACTTTCGGCCGCGTCCGTACCGGTTTTGCGCATTGCCGTGGCCTTGACCAGCATCACGATCAAGGTGGCATGCGCAGCAAAGCGGTGGTTCGCCTTGTCCGGGTCAAGCCCGGTGGCGCGGGCAAATACCGCGGTCAGATAATACCGGATGCCGTCTTCCATGCGCTGCTGCACCTGCGCGATCTCGGGCTTGCGCATCGCTGCTGCCGTGATTTCGGCCCACAGGGGGCCGTCGTCACCACAGCTTTTCCCTGCAATACGCTGGGCAATCTTGGCACGCACGCCGTCCAGCGGCTGGTTCGATTGGAAGATCGCGGCAAAGTCCTGCTCCACTTCGGCCATGTCGCGGGTCACGATGGCTTCAACAATGGCGGCCTTGGATGGAAAATAGCGGTAGAAGTTGCCCACACTCATCCCCGCCGCGCGGGCCAGATCCTGCATTGACGCGCCGTCAAAGCCCTTGTCGGCAAACACCCCGCGGATCGAATGCAGGATTTCATCGCTGCGCCCTTCGGATGCAGGGGCAGGGTCAGCGACGCGAAAACCTGGATCAATAGAAGACATGACGGCCTGTAAAGGAAGGGGCGGAATGAACGTTCATTCGCGTAACTAGCAAGAACTCAATTTCTTTCAAGCGAAATTGCTGAACCGAGCGGTTTACGTCGATAAAATGTCGTATGTGGCGCGGTTTTTGCCACGCCTTTGCCACGCCGGGGATCGGTGGCGAAAAAAGCGGCGCTGTTTCAGGCGATTTGCGCATCACAAAGGTGCGACCCCCTTGCGTCCGCGCGAAAATCTTGGCTTGCCTCGGGCGTGGGCGTCCCTGCCGCGATGTGGCGGATGCGGAGGCAAAAAGGGGTCGATATGACGGATCACAAGATACGCGCCGCCGATGTTCTGGCACAACGACTTTATGCCGCCGGATGCCGCCACGCCTTTGGCATGCCGGGCGGCGAGGTTCTGACGCTGATCGACGCGCTGGAACGGGCAGGGATCACCTTTGTTCTGGTGCGGCACGAAAACTCTGGCGGGTTCATGGCCGAGGCGGCGCATCACCGCACCGGTGCGCCCGGTATTCTGGTGGCAACTCTTGGGCCGGGGGCGCTGAACGGAATCAACGTGGTCGCCAACGCGCAACAAGACCGGGTGCCGCTGATCGTGCTGTCGGGCGCTGTTGATGCGGATGAGGCGCAGACCTACACCCATCAGGTGCTGGATCAGCCGCAGGTGTTCCGGCCCATCACCAAGGCGAGCTTCACCCTTGCTGCCGGAGCCGCCCATGTGATCGCCGACAAGGCCATTGCCATCGCGATGGAGGGTCGCCCCGGCCCGGTGCATATCGACGTGCCGATTTCCGTGGCCGAGGCGATGGTGCCC
>JBGSRQ010000099.1:0-4736 GCA_041737515.1 Rhodobacterales bacterium
ACTATGCCGCGGCGAAGGCCGGCGTGATCGTGACCACCGCGATGGACGGCGCACCTATCGCGACCGTGGACATGGGTGGGACGGCAGGCGCGATTTCCGTCCCGACTATTACGGATCGTCCCCCTTTTATCGGCGCGAGCAGTTCACAGGCATCCGTCTGCCCGCAGATTGCGCCGTGCGCGTGCAGGGGCCGAACAACGCCTTCCGGTCGTATGGCGAAACATGCCTTGCCGAACGTGGCATCCGTCGCGGGTTGCCCTTTGACTGCGCAAGAAATGTCGAACTTTACGGCCGCTTCGAGCGGGTTTTCCCGCTTAGCTGCCTGAAGGCCGCCGGCTTTTACGAAGGCCCGCCGCGCCACTATTGATCAGGGTTTTCCGGGCGCGCCTTGAAGTCCCCTCTTGTCGTGTCCGGAGAAGGAAGGGGGCAGAAGACCCGAGCGGCTTCTGCCCCCGGCCGATCTCGGGGCCGCCCTGATCCGGGCGGCTTTCCATTTGGTTCTGAATGCGGTTTGGTGCGGCCATGATCTGCCCCGCCCCCGATTTCACCTTCGAGACCGCTGCCGCAGCCACAGGCGCGCGCCGTATTGTCGGCGTGGACGAGGTCGGGCGCGGCCCGATCTGCGGCCCCGTCACCGCCGCCGCCGTCTGGCTTGACCCCGCCCACATTCCCGAAGGACTGGCCGACAGCAAGGTGCTGACTTTGGCGAAGCGCGAAAAACTGGCGGCAGCCCTTTACGCCTGCGCAGATGTCAGCGTGGCCCATGCAAGCGTCGACGAGATCGAGACGCTCAATATCCTGCGCGCCAGCCATCTTGCCATGATCCGCGCGATTGCGGGGCTTTCGCTTCCCGCCGATTTCGCGCTGATCGACGGCAACATGATTCCGCGCGACATGCCCTGCCCGGCGCAGGCGGTGGTCAAAGGCGATGCACGCAGCCTGTCCATCGCAGCCGCGTCGATTGTTGCAAAAGTAGCACGCGACCGTCTGATGGTGGATTTGGCGCAACAATACCCCGGCTACGGCTGGGACCGGAACGCGGGCTATCCCACGAAAGAACACCTTTCTGCCCTGCTAAATCTTGGGGTGACCGCCGTTCATAGACGCGGATTCAAGCCCGTCCACAACATGTTGTATCAAGATAAATCTCTAACCCGTTGATTCAATAAAGAATTTGACGGTGAATCCGCAATGACTCATCTTTGACCTCAACAAGCGGTGGCAAACACCGGGGACAGAGGCAGTAGATGACGATCAGAACCAAACCAGCGGGCATGCCTGTGTTGCCGCTGAACCAGATCCTTGAGGGCGATTGCGTGGCGGCGATGAATGCGCTGCCTGCGGGCTCCATAGACCTGATTTTCGCAGACCCTCCTTATAATCTGCAACTGAAGGGTGATCTGCACCGGCCCGACAACTCGTTGGTCGATGCCGTCGATGATCACTGGGATCAGTTCTCCAGCTTTGCCGCCTATGACCGCTTCACCCAGGATTGGCTGGCGGCAGCCAAGCGGCTGTTGAAACCGAATGGCGCGATCTGGGTGATTGGCAGCTATCACAACATCTTCCGCGTCGGTGTGACCCTGCAAGATCAGGGGTTCTGGCTTTTGAACGATGTGATCTGGCGCAAATCGAACCCGATGCCCAACTTCCGCGGCAAACGCCTGACGAACGCGCATGAAACGCTGATCTGGGCGTCGCGCGATGAAGATGCGAAATACACGTTCAATTACGAGGCTTTGAAGGCGCTGAATGATGGCGTGCAGATGCGGTCAGACTGGGTGCTGCCACTGTGCACCGGGCACGAGCGGTTGAAAGATGCGGCAGGTGACAAGGCGCATCCGACGCAAAAACCCGAAAGCCTGTTGCACCGGATCATCGTCGCCACCACGAACCCCGGCGATGTGGTGCTGGACCCGTTCTTTGGCACCGGAACCACAGGGGCTGTGGCAAAAATGCTGGGCCGTGATTACATCGGGATCGAACGCGAAGAAGCCTACCGCACAGTTGCTGCCGAACGGCTGGCCCGCGTGCGCAAGTTCGACGCCTCGGCGCTGGAGACTACCGGATCGAAGCGCGCCGAACCGCGCGTGCCGTTCGGGCAGGTGGTCGAACGCGGGATGTTGCGGCCGGGGGAGGAGCTTTTCTCCATCGGCAGCCGCTTCAAGGCCAAGGTCCGCGCCGATGGCACGCTGATCGGCAATGATGTGAAAGGCTCGATCCATCAGGTTGGTGCCGCGCTGGAGGGTGCGCCAAGCTGTAACGGCTGGACCTATTGGCACTTCAAGCGCGACGGCAAGATGGTGTCGATCGACATTCTGCGCCAGCAGATCCGTGCCGAGATGGAGGCCGATCAGGCCGGCCGCCCACACTGACCGCGCATCACAGGTTTGCCGCGTCACGATTCCGCCCGTGACGCCACTGCCCCGCCATGTCCGCATGGCGGGGCCTTTTCAGTTCAGTGTCAGTGCCGAAATGTCGCCGTCGATCCGGCTTGCGGTATCATCACTGTCGGCGCTGACCGCGACGCCCACCAAAGCGCCCGGCGCATCGCCAAAGACCCGCGCATAATCGCCCGCAAGATCAACGCTTTCATCGAACGCACCGGTTCCCGCAGGCCGCAGGATCAGCGTCTTGCCCCGCGCGCCCAGATAGGGGCTGGCCAGCACCGCCCCACGTTTTGCATTGCCGCCCCAGACGTAGACCAGCACCCGCGCGGCGTCGGATCGCAGCAGTTTGGCGATGCCGGCGCCCTGCAGACGTTCCGCCTCGTCCCGCGGCAGATAGACGAAATAAAGCGACAGGTTACGGTCGTCGCCGCCCTTTTTGGCAAGATCGGTCGCGGGCACACCGTCGCGCACGCGCCACGCCCAGCGGGCCGTGGTTGCCATCCAGTCCGTCATGTCCAGCGGGCGATAGGTGATGGAAACCGCGCCGTCCGAGCCGACCGTCAGCCGCGTGCCGTCGAACCCGTAGTCATTGCCGGAAAAAAGCGAGAACCGCTGCACTTTCCATGCGTCATCAAAGGGAACCGGGCCGGCCAGAAGCGGCGACGCACTCAGCGACAGGATCAAGGCGAGCGATGCTGGTTTCATGCATAACAGCTTAGCCCACCATCCGATCACGCGCCTTTAACGTTTCCGTCAGTGCGCGGCGCCGCCCGGAAGCGGGTTCAGCGCCTTGTTATAGGGGTGCCAGTCCTGCACATCGGGATACCAGGTCTTGCGCCAGTCCTTGACGCGGCGGTTCATCACGCGCTTCCACAAGGGGGGCATCATCGCCATCGCGGTCATGATGGGATAGCCGTAAGGCAGTTGCGGCGCCTGATCCGCACCGAAATTCTGCAACAAGGGAAAGCGGCGGTCGGGTTTGTAGTGATGATCGGAATGGCGCTGAAGATTGATCAGCAGCCAGTTCGACGCACGGGTGGACTGATTCCACGAATGGTGCGGCTGGACGTGTTCGTATTTTCCGTTGCCCAGATGGCGGCGGGTCAGGCCGTAATGCTCGATATAATTCACCAGTTCCAACTGCCAGATCGCGACGGCCGCCTGCCAGACAAAGAGCGCCAGCCCCTGCCAGCCCCCCAGGATCAGCGCGAGGATCGCCATCCCCAGTTGCAACGCGCCATACCGCCAGAACGGGTTACCGAAATCAGAGGCGGGCAGGCCCTTGCGGGCCAGCATCGCGGCTTCGGCCTTCCATGCGGATGCCGCGCATTGCCACAAGACACGCGGGAAAAAACGGTGGAAGCCTTCATTGTAGCGCGCTGAGACCGGATCGCGCGGGGTGCCGACGTAAAGGTGATGGACCCGCAGATGTTCTGACCGGAAATGCGAATAAAGCACCGACGCCAGCAACAGATCGCCCAGCCAGCGTTCCAGCTTCGATTTCTGGTGCATCAACTCGTGACTGTAGACGATACCGATGGTGCCGGAAATCACGCCCATCCCGAAGAACAGCCCGGCCTTTTCCCAGCCGCCCAGATGGGTGGTGTGGGTGACATAAAAGATCAGTCCGAACAGCAGCACGAATTGAACCGGAAACCAGAGCAGCGTGATCAGGCGGTACCACCACAGACCGGCGTCCGGAGTGGCGGGGTCGATGTTAACTTCATTGTAGCCGGTGATCACGTCCAGAATGGTGAACAGAACCCAGGTGCACAGCGGCATCAGAAGAACCGTCCAGCCACCGACCGTGGCCCCCAGAATCGCAACCGGCACCAGCGCCAACGACAGCCAGAACGGGGCGGCATCGGCAAAGCGTGGGGGAGTGGTGGCGGGCAGGTCGGTCATCATCATCTCCGATTTGCAAAGAATATGCGCGCTAAACCCAAATTTCTCAACTGCGACGAAGAGTTGGGAACGCGGCGTCATAGGCTTTTCGCATCAGGGTGGGCAAATCGGCGGGGCGAAAGTCGGTTTGCGGCAGGAACTGCCCTCGATCCGGGCGGCCAGCGGCAACCGGGGCGGCCATCACATAAAGAATCAGTTGGAAATGGGTGAAGGTGTGGCGCACCTCACCCACGGCTTGCCAGTCGGCGGGCAATGGGGGCGTGCCACCCTTCCCGTCCCACGCATCACCCGGCCAGCCAAGCATGCCGCCCAGAAGCCCCCGTTCGGGCCGGGTTTCCAAAAGCCACGCACCGTCACTGCGCCGCGCGATCCAGACCGTGCCGCGCCGCACCGGCTTGGCCGCTTTGGGCGTTTTGCGTGGCAGTTCGGACTGCAGGCCTG
>JBGSRQ010000137.1:0-3026 GCA_041737515.1 Rhodobacterales bacterium
GGCCCCCACTGCGGCCTTGTATGCCTCACGCGCGATGTTCACGTCGCCCTGCGCCGAGGTCAGGTTTGCGCGCGCCGCAGCCAGCCGCGATTGCGCAAGCGCCACATCGGTGCGGGTGATTTCGCCCACGTCAAACCGATCCTGCGCGGCTTGCAATTCCTCGTTCAGAAGGCGCACGTTGGATTGGCGCAGACCAACGATATCGTTGGACAAACGCACGTTCACATAGGCTTGAACTGCGGTCAGCAGCACGTTCTGTTCGACCGCAACCAGCGCGTCGCGGGTCGCAAGAACGGTTTCCTTTGCCGCTTCGATCGCCAGTTTGTTGCGTCCGAAATCATAGATCGAGATATCAGCCGTGATCGCCGCCTGCGTGGTCAGGGTTTCATTGGTGACGTTCTGGCCCAAAAAGTTGCGGCTGTCGGAATACTGATACGACGATTGCAGCGCAAAGTTGATCACCGGCCGGGTCTGTGCCAAAGCAATCGCCGCATCTTCGTCCGCGGCGCGCAGCAAGGCGCGGTTCTGTTCCAGAAGGTTGGAATTCCTGTAGGCCGCAACAAGGGCATCAGCCAGTGTTTCCGCCCGCAAAGGTGCGGCAGCAAGGCCGATCACCACTACAATCAAGGCTTTCTGCAGAATGCGCATCACGAATTTTCCTGCCGTTTCATTATTTTGCAACACAAGCTGACAATCTCAAAGCGCAAATGACCGCGCCGCTGCAAATCCGGAAAGCACCGGAGCCGTCGCATTGAAGGAATACCGCCATGTCATCCGATCTCCGGTCTTGTAGCCGATGCGCACCACACCCAGCGCCCCTTCCATGAACAGGCACGCGATCCGCCCGCTGTCTTTCAGTTGGGACGCAAGTGCCGCAGGAACGGTTTCAACCGCACCCTGCACGGTGATCGCATCATAGGGGCCGTGTTTGGCGCAGCCATCTGCCAGCGCGCCCTGCACAACGGCGGCGTTGTCGATGCCTGCGGCAGACAGATTGCGCTGCGCCTCAACGGCCATCGCCTCATTCTCTTCAACTGCGATGACGGCTTCGGCAAGACGGGCGATGACGGCAGTCGAGTAGCCCAGACCGCATCCAAGATCGAGCACCATCTCATCGGGCTGAAGGTCAAGCGCATCCAGCATCTTGGCCAGGGTGCGCGGATCCAGCATCACCCTGTTGCGACCGATTGAAAGATTTTCGCCGATATAGGCGGCCTCGCGGCGCGCATTTGGCACGAACGCCTCGCGCGGGATGCTGAGCATCGCGTCAATGATCGGAAACTTGGTCACGTCCGAAGGGCGTACCTGAGTGTCGACCATCATCACACGGCGGGCTGCAAAGTCGATCATGCTAAACTCATCGGTCCATTTTCAACATCCGAGTCTTTGCACAGAACGCGGCAGGGGGCAACGCCGCACCGCAGGATTGCCGATGTTTTCTGCCCGGAACGGGCGGCTTGCGCCGCCGATGCATCCAAAGTGGCCAACCGCCGGTCTTGGGGAAATCAAATGGCACATCATCGGCGGGATTGACCGCTTCTCGCTCTTTCCGGGCAGCGATACTGCCGCCCCTGGCCCTGATGCGCAGCGCCGGTGTGCTGCAACCATCCGCGTCGGTGATGTGCGTGCCGTCGGGCATTTCACCGCGATATCGGCAACGGCAGAACCCCTTCCCCACCCTTGGTGACGGCGGCCCCTGAAAGCCGACCCTGAAAGCTGAAGAACCCGCCAGTCTCCGGGTCTGGTTTCGCTTCGCGGCCAATTTTTGGACCGGCGGCAGGGACCGTGCCGTTCATCTGCGCCAACGTGTCGGGCGCGATGTCCGGCCCTGCGGCGGCAGGCGTCCAGCATTTTTCCAGTGCAAATGCCACGCCCCCCCGGCGCAGTCTGGATGGGCCATAACATCACAGGGATGCTCCGATCGGATCAGGTCTGCAGCTTCACGTCTGGTCGGGCGTGGCGCGGCCAAAGCCCGTGCGCGCGCCGACCCAGTGCATCGCCCGCTCGCCCAGTTTCTTGAACTTGGCCGACACGCTTTCCAGCTTTGCCTCCCACTCCGGGTTTGGCACCTGCCCTTCGGTGACCTTGAAGAACACCTGCAACAGACACGCGACGGCAAAGGGTTCGATCAATGCCGCCTTGACCGCCCAGGCAAAGACCAGCGCAAAGACGAACCCGCCCGCCGACCAGCTGCCCGGGATCAGGTAAACCACCAGCGCCGCAGGAGCGAGCATGACCAGAAACACCACGAACGACAGGCCATAGACAATCGCCGTCAGCCACGCCGCGTTGATCAGCATGGGACGGGCATTCTGGGCATAAAGCACCAAGCCTTCGCGCGCCGATACCCACGGATTTTCTGCCTTGGTGCGGATCGCATGGGCAAGGATGATCTCGTCCACCAGCCCCACGGCCAGCCGCAGATAGGCGCGCACGACGGCCATGATCTTGTCCAGCCCCGGAATGGGCAGGATGCCAAGAACGCCCTGCACGATGCCGGTGATCGAATTCACGACCCCCTTGATCAGTTGATCCAGAGCGAACAGCGCCGATGCCTGCCCGAAGCGCTGGGTCACGATCTCGCGCGCGTGGTCAATCTGGCCGCGTCCGCCGGGGATCTGCCTGCCCTGCATCAGTTCGACCATCACCGCGATATGACCTGCCTTGACGATGTAAAGAATGTAGTCGCGCAGAAAGAAGATCACGCCTGCCGTCAGGCCAAAGCCGATGCTCCCGCCCCAGAAAGTGCTGGAGGCGCGAAACTCCTCGTCGCCGAACCCACCGACGCCGTAGCCAACGCCCGCCCCGGCGCCCGTTGCAAGGATCAGCGCGGTGGTGATGCCGAAATAGACGATGATGCGGAACAGGATGAACGGCAGGGTCCGCACCATCAGGCCAAGCGCCTTGCCAATGCTGAAATCCCACATAAAATAACCCCAACAAGCAAAAATAATGTCTGCGCCCGGAAGACTTGCCAGAATTTGCCCCGCAATCGCGGGATTCGGCAAGGCAATCTTTGTGCGGCG
>JBGSRQ010000151.1:0-3932 GCA_041737515.1 Rhodobacterales bacterium
GCACCGTCCAGCAGCGCTTCGGCGGCGCGCTTTTCGCCCGCATCGGCGCGGCGGTCTTCGTGTACGCCCCGGATTGCGGGCAAAAGCAGCGTCATCATCTGTTCCAGAAATCGCGGATCGCGCCAATACAGGCGGAACACCTGCGCAAAGACCGCACGATGTTCGGGGCGACTGACAAAACAGGCGTGCAGCGTCCAGTAGAAATCGGCCCTTTGCGTGAACCCCACCGCCTGCACGGCACGGATCGCATCCACCAGCCGCCCCGGCCCGATCGGCAGACCCGCCCGCCGCAGGGCCCGCGCGAACCATGTGATGTTGTGGGCGAGTTTGCCGTCGTCTGGCAGGCTCAATGCGGGATAGGATGTCACTTGTGCCAAGCGCCGGAGGGTTTCACACCCTCCGGACCTCCCGTGGGATATTTGTGAACAGAAAAAGCAGCGGGGGTCATTCGGGAAGGGCCGAGGCGCGGACCTCGTCAAGCAGGCGCCTGGCTTCGGAGCCCTGGATTTTCTGAATGTCGTCCTGATATTTCAGGATCGCACCCAGCGTGTCGGCGATCACCTCGGGCGACAGTTGGACCACATCGAGCGCCAGCAGGCATTTGGCCCAGTCGATGGTTTCGGCGACGCCGGGTTTCTTGAACAGATCCTCGCCGCGCAGGCGCTGGACAAAAGCCACCACCTCGCGGCTGAGGCTTTGCGAGGCTTCGGGGGCGCGGGCGTGCAGGATGTCCATTTCACGGGCGTGGTTGGGGTAATCGACCCAGTGGTAAAGGCAGCGGCGCTTGATCGCGTCATGCACCTCACGCGTGCGGTTGGAGGTGACGATGACGATGGGCGGCTCTGGCGCGCGGATCGTGCCCAGTTCGGGGATCGTGACCTGAAAATCCGACAGCGCCTCAAGCAGGAACGCCTCGAACGGTTCATCGGTGCGGTCCAGTTCGTCGATCAGCAGAACCGGCGCGCCGCCGGTTTGCGGGCGCATGGCGGCCAGAAGCGGGCGCTCGATCAGATAGTCCTGTGTGAAAAGTTCGGCTTTCAGTGCGTCGCGATCGGCGCCGCCGCCGGCCTCGGCGGTGCGGATGGCAATCATCTGGGCGGCGAAGTTCCATTCATACACCGCCGATGCGGCATCCAGCCCCTCATAACACTGCAGGCGGATAAGACGGCGGCCAAGACCTGCGGCGATGGCCTTGGCAATCTCGGTCTTGCCGACACCCGCCTCGCCCTCAAGAAACAGCGGCCGCCCCAGCCGCAGCGCAAGAAACACGACTGTGGAGAGCGCCCGCGAGGTGACGTAGCCCTGGCGCGCCAGCATCGCCTCGACCGCTTCGATGGTATCCGGTGTCTTGATCATCGCTTCCCCCGGACATCATGCTAGCGGGGCGCGTGGCAGGGTCAAGCCGCTATCCGTCCGACGCAAGATCGGCGAGGCCCTTGCGGATATAGCGGTTATCGCCACGCGTCAGGACAAAGCGGCCAAGGCGGCGGGCAAGATCGGGGTGGCCGGTATCGACGGCACGTTTGAACAGCTCTTTCTGGTAGCGGCCAAACGTCTTGCGGGCGCGCAGCGCGCTGTAGAACTGCGGCTCGGTCAGCGTGCCGCCCAGCGCCGCCAGCACGATGGGCGACAGGATCCCCATCTGTTGCAGGCTGGACCCCAGACGATGCCCCAGCAAGGGCGCGCGCAGTTTCACCACGTTCGGGGCTGTGAAACGGTCGGCATGACCGGCATCCAGCGGCTCGTAGGGGTCGTAAAGCAAAATCACCCGACCCGCCGCCGCACTTGTCTGCGATGCATCGCCGTAAGGGCCCGAAAAATCACGGGTCCACGCGGTCTTGTAGCGGGTTTCCCAAGGCACCAGCGTTTTATCCAGCGTTGACTGCGGCGAGATGGCCACCACATCAGCACCGGGGCACGAAGGCACGAAGGCGCAGGCGGCATAAGCCCCCATTGAGGCACCGTAAAAGACCACCCGCTTGAATTGCTGGAAAAATCCCTGTTCGCGAAAATCATCAAACTGCGCCCACACCCACGGGTCGCGGTACCAGGTCCAGCCATTTGCCATGACCCCCAGCATCGACCAGCCCTGCTTTTCGATGAAGGAAAATCCCCAGGGGCGGCGGTCCTCGCGCTTTTCCATGGCGATATCAAGGTTGTCAAAGGTGACAACCAGAGTGTCCTTGCTGCGCGGCATGTATAGGAAGGAATGATCGCCGTTGTCGCGCACAAAGCCATCCGCGCCCGCCAGCGTTTTTGCAAGTGCTGCCCAACTTTCATCGTCGGCGGGTGCTGCAGCCCCGCCGGGCGAGGCGGCCTTGGCGCAAAACAGCGCGCGGGTGACTTTCGTGCCCTCTTCCGCACGTTCGCTCAGCGTGGCGAGGGCACCGTAATCGTTCAGGAACGGATAGGCGCCAGAGCCTTTGCGGATATCTATCAGCATCGCAGTATGGGTGTGCAGGCAGCGCGACAGGACCGGAGCAAGATGCTTGATCTTGGCCGCGTCACCGAACCCCGACAGATTGGCGATCAGGTCATAACGCGCCAGATCAGCATCAGACGTTGCCACAAGGACGCGGTCCTCGGGCACGTCATGGTCGATCAGGAAGGCACGGTAGGGTGCGATCCAGTCCGCCGCCACGGCGGGCCAGCCACCCGACGCATCGAGCCCCACCAGATGAATGTCGCAATCCCATTTCGCATGCGCGGCCAGCGCCAGCGCCTGCGCTTTGCCGCTGACATCGGCAAAGGCTGCAACGTGGGGCAGATCCACCGCGTCCAGCAGGCCCGCCTCGAACACATGCCGACCTCGCCCCTTGATCGGCGTTGCGGCCTTCAGCAGCCCGTGCTTTTTCATCGCCACCTCGAACCAGCTGCCCGCAGGAGGCAGGCCCTGATGGCGCAGCCCGATCTCGCGCTTGTTTGACGCCCAGACGTGCAAAGCGGTGGTCTCATCGGTCAACTGGCGCTGCACCGACGCATTGCCTTTCAAAAACCACGTGCGGTTGGGAAAGGGGATGGGATAAAACGCCTCCATCGGCTGCACTTCGCCCGCAAGTCCCAGTTTATGCACGAAATGCGTGACCATCATCGGGCCCCACACCCCCCAGGGCTGCTGGCTGACATGAACCGGATTTCCGGCATCTCGCGCCGCGGTGTATTCAGCGATCTGCCTTGGTTTGAGAAATTCCGGAATACCGAACGGGTCGGACGTGAAATCCAGCATCGCGCCAAGCAGACTGGAATGCGCAGGCATGCCCAGAACGGCATTGTTGACGCGGCTTTCGCCGGGCAGTTCAAACCCGAAGACATATTCGCTGTCATAGGTCATCGGGCGGTGGCAGTAGACGTCGGTATCAACCCAGATCATGCCGGGACAGGCACGGATCATGTGCAGACGGAACAGGTCGGCGAACAGCGCAAAGCTGTCTTTCTTTTCGTATTTCAGGAAGTTGTCGGTATCTATGATCTCGCGCCCGTCGCGGCGGATCACACCTTTTGGCACGTTGGGGATGTCTTCATACGAAAAGAGCGTGATCTTCTGACCCGCATCTACAAAGGATTTCAGGCACAACTCCTCCATCCACGACAATGTGCCGCCGATCCAGAGCGTGCCAACCTCGCGCGTGCGTGCCATCAGGTGTCTTTGCCTTTGCCTTTGGTGGCGCGCTTTTGGGCCACATTGGTGCTGTTAGGGAAACAGTCTGGCGAAATTGCGGCGGTTCTACAATGGGATGCTGCAAATTTGACGGGTCACGCTTTGCCGGACCGGGCGGTTATGTTAGGACATTGGCAAAGGCCGCATCAGACGGCTGGCAATGTGTGAGGACCGGCAGAGTGCCGCAGGACAAGACACCGCGTAAAAGGCGCGCACCCAGGGCGGCGGCGGCGTGGCCGGTTGTGCGCGTGCGCGATATGGCCGCGCAGGACTT
>JBGSRQ010000161.1:0-4613 GCA_041737515.1 Rhodobacterales bacterium
GCCGCCAGCGCGTCCGCCCGTCGTCCGCAGATGATGACCTCGGCCGCCCCGGCATTGGCAAAGCCCAGCGCAAGATCGGCCCCCGCGCCCGACCCGCCTCCGGTTACCAGAACCCTGCGTCCGCAAAGGGTCATGCACGCAACCCTTCGGCGGATTTTTCCTGCAGGCGCACCATCTGATCACGCCCGGCGTGGTAGGGCAGCGGCCACTCGGTTGCCGTGTCATCCATCGCCACAGCGGCGTGCAGGGTCCAGTAGGGGTTGGCCAGATGCGGGCGGGCAAGGCAGACCAGATCGGCCCGCCCCGCAAGGATGATCGAATTGGCATGGTCCGGCTCGGTGATGTTGCCCACCGCCATCGTCGCCAGACCTGCCTCGTTGCGGATACGGTCACTGAACGGCGTCTGGAACATCCGGCCATAAACCGGGGCCGCATCGGGCGAGGTCTGACCCGCCGACACGTCGATGATATCGGCACCGGCCTGCGCAAACAGCCGTGCAACGATGACCGCATCATCCGGCGTGATGCCATCATCCCCCATCCAGTCGGTCGCACTGATGCGCACCGACAAGGGCTTGTCCTCGCCCCAGGCTGCGCGCATCGCCACCATCACCTCCAACGGCCAGCGCATCCGGTTTTCAAGACTGCCACCATAGGCATCCGTGCGTGTGTTCGACACCGGACTGATGAAGGACGATACCAGATAGCCATGTGCCGCGTGCAGTTCGATCATGTCAAAGCCCGCGCACCGTGCCATTCGGGCGGCGGCTGCGAATTCCGCCGTCACCGATTCCATATCCGCGCGCGTCATCTCGCGCGGGGTGGCGTTGCGGGGTGACCACGGCAGGGCTGACGGCCCAATGATATCCCAGTTTCCCGTTGCCAGCGGCGCGTCGATGTCTTTCCACCCGATCTGGGTGCTGGCCTTGCGTCCGGCATGGCCAATCTGACAGCAGATGCGCGCGTCAGTTTCCAGGTGTACGAACCCCACGATCCGCGCCCAGGCTGCCTCATGTTCGGGGGCATAAAGGCCGGGGCACCCCGGTGTGATGCGCCCTTGGGCCGAGGTGCAGGTCATTTCGGTATAGACCAGCCCCGCCCCGCCCTTGGCGCGTTCGCCGTAATGCACCAGATGCCAGTCGGTCGGGCAGCCGTCCACGGCCTTGTATTGTGCCATCGGCGACACGACGATCCGGTTCTTCAGTTCCATGTCGCGCAGCCGGAAGGGTGCGAACATCGGCTTGCGGCCCGGCTGGCCGCCCGCCTGCCTCTGGAACCAGTCTTCGGTCCGCCCCAACCAGACCGGATCACGCAGGCGCAGGTTTTCATGCCCGATCCTTTGGCTGCGCGTCAGCAGGGAATAGGCGAACTGTTCGGGCGGCAAGTGCAGATAGCGCTCCACTTCCTCGAACCATTCCAGAGAGTTGCGCGCCGCCGATTGCAGCCGCAACACCTCGACCCGGCGTTCGGCCTGATAGCGTTGGAAGGCGGCCTGCATGTCGGGTTCGCTGTGCAGATAGTCCGCAAGGGCGATGGCGCTGTCAAAAGCCAGCCGGGTGCCCGAGCCGATGGAAAAATGCCCCGTGGCCGCCGCATCGCCCATCAGCACGACGTTTTCATGATGCCAGGTCCCGCAGACAACGCGTGGAAAGTTCATCCAGACTGCAGCCCCACGCAGGTGGGCGGCGTTCGAGATCAGAGCGTGCCCGCCCAGATGCGTCTGAAATATCTTGCGGCAGGTCTCGACCGTATCCTCTTTGGACATGTCGGCAAAACCCAGAGCATCCCAGGTTTTCCGGGCACATTCCACGATGAACGTCGCGGTGTTGTCATCAAACTGATAGGCATGCGCCCAGATCCAGCCATGCGCGGTCTGCTCGAAGATGAAGGTAAAGGCATCGTCGAACTTCTGATGCGTGCCAAGCCAGACGAACTTGCACAGGCGCATGTCGACATCGGGTTGAAACAGGGTCTCGTATTCTGCGCGCACCGCCGAATTGATGCCATCGGATGCGACGACCAGATCATGGTCGTGGCGGTAATCCTCGGCCCGGCCAAATTCTGTCTCGAAGCGCAGATCAACACCCAGTTCGCGGGCGCGCGCCTGCAGGATGATCAGCATCTGCTTGCGTCCGATGCCCGCAAAGCCATGCCCGCCCGACACTGTGCGCACGCCACTTTGCACCACGGCAATATCGTCCCAATAGGCAAAATGATCGCGGATCGACTGTGTCGATACCGGATCGTTGCGCGACATCCGGCCCAGTGCATCATCCGAAAGCACCACGCCCCAGCCAAAGGTATCATTGGCGCGGTTACGCTCCATCACCGTGATCTGATGCGACGGATCGCGCAGTTTCATCGAAATCGCGAAGTATAGACCCGCCGGACCGCCGCCAAGACAAAGTATCTTCATGCCCGGTTCCCCGTCGCGCGGATTGCGCCTTTGGAAAGGCTGGCACCGGATCAGAACAATTTCAAGCTTGAAATTTTGAGACTTGAAATTTTTGCCCGCCTCGTGAAGATCGGGCGGATGGACAGGCTGAACAACCCTTCCGAATGGCTGGCCCGCGTCGCCCTTTCCGACGCATTCGCAAAGGGGTGCGACGCATGAGGATCGGCGTGATTGGTTTGGGGGCCATGGGTCTTGGCATCGCGCAGGTCTATGCGCAGGCGGGTCTTTGCGTGTGTGCAACAGATGCCAACCCGGATGCACGCGCGACGGCCCGCGACCGTATCGCGGCCTCTCTCTCGCCCCGCATCGCAAAGGGTGCGATGACAGCTGCGGACGCCGGGGCGCTGCTGGCGCGTCTGCAGATCTGTGACCGCATCGAAGATCTTGGCCCCGCCGATCTGGTGATCGAGGCGGTGGTGGAACGCCTGGCCGCCAAGCAGGCTGTCTTGCGGACACTGGAGCCGCATCTGCAACCGGACTCGGTTCTGGCAACCAATACCTCGTCCCTGTCCATCACGGCGATTGCAGAGGGGCTGGCGAGGCCCGACCGGGTTCTGGGACTGCATTTCTTCAACCCGGCCCCGGCGATGAAACTGGTCGAGCTTATCGCGCATGCAACAACCACTGCGGCGGCATTGTCGCTGGCGCGCAGCCTGACCGAAGCGGCGGGCAAAACCGTGATCAAGTGTGCCGACCGTCCGGGTTTCATCGTCAACCGCTGTGCCCGGCCCTTTTACGGCGAGGCGCTGGCACTTCTGGAAGAAGGCCGCAGCCCGGCCGACGTTGATGCCGCCGTGACGGGCGCGGGATACCGGATCGGTCCATTTGCGCTGATGGATCTGATCGGTGCCGATATCAACCTTGCCGCCACCGAAAGCTTGAGCGCGGCACTGGGCAATCACCCGCGATATCATGTCTTTGACGCGCTGAAGGCGCAGGTTGGGCGTGGCGATCTTGGCCGCAAGTCGGGACAGGGCTTTGTCTTTCCCGATCCGCCTGTGCCTCCGCCCCCCGATGCACCCCAGATCGTCGCACGGATCGAGGCCACGGTTGTGAACGAAGCGGCGTGGCTTCTGGCGGAAGGCGGATGCACTGCCGAAAGCATTGACTCGGCGCTGCGCCTTGGCCTCAACTTTCCGCGTGGACCGTCCGGGATGCTTGCCCGCCAAGGCCGCGATCAGGTTTGCGCCGTATTGGCCGCACTTGAAGCCGCAGCCCCGCCGCATCTGAAAGGGCGCTATCTGCCCGCGCCCGGCCTGATCTGATCTTGTCGCACGCGACCCGGCCTAACCCGGGTGCGCGGTCAGGAAAAGCTGCGGATCGTCTGGATCGCGCCCTCCAGCGCCTTGCCGTCTTCGTCCATCAGGGCCGCTTCCCGCAGGCGGCGGCACCAGTCGGCAGCATCGGCGCGCGCGGCAATCAGGTCGGTGGCCGACACCACCCGGTCAAACTTGGACTGTCCACGGGCGTGGGTATCGGAATACCCTTTGATCAGGCGGCGACATCGGATCAGTTCCACCGCCAGATCATAATTCGCATCCGCCTTCGCCAGTGCGTGATCCAGCCAGCGATGCAGATGCGCCTGCTCTTGCGCGTGCCGCAGCGTGCGCAGCCGCCAGCCCCGCAAACCGCCGATCAGATGCAGAGTCAGAAACGCGCGCAGACTGTCGGTGCGCAGGCGACGCCCCTTGTTGAACCAACGGTCCAGCCGCGCCATCCACGTCGGATCTGCCACGATGCGCCCGCCAAGCCGGGCCGGAAGAAGCCCTGCGATTTCTTCGGCACGGGGATGAAAGAACTCGGTCAGGTGCAGGACGTTCGCCTCTTTCAGCCGCATTTCGCTGCGGATACGGTCAAACCGGAGGCCCCGGGTCTTCAAATCGGCAACCCGGATGATATCGTCATAAGCCATTGAGTTGGCGACATATTTCGCCGTTTCGCGCGACAGGGTCCAGCCCCGCCCTGCATCATCCCGCGCCAGCGCCCGCGCCAGAAGGTTCAGATAATCCGCGCCATAGCGCAGGTCCTGAAAGTCAACGACCTTTTGCAGACCGGGCAGCGCAAGCTCTGCCACGGGTGCGGGAAGCAATCCGACGCGGGCGGCAAGCCGGTCCCATTCGGCGACAAGACCTGCGGGGCCGGACGGCATTTTCGCCGC
>JBGSRQ010000178.1:0-2051 GCA_041737515.1 Rhodobacterales bacterium
CAGATGGTCGGTGACGGCGCGGGTGACATCGGCGGTCACGGCATCCGCGTCGCGCCCACCGTCGATGACGCAAAACCGCGCGGGATGGGCGGCGGCAAGTGCCAGAAAGCCTGCCCGCATTGCTGTTTGCAGGGCCAGTCCCATTTCCTCGAACCGTTGTTCCAACCCCTTGCGGGCAACGGCGCGACCATGCCCCACGGCAGGGTCAATGTCGATCAGCATGGTCAGATCAGGCTCTACCCCGATCATCAGCGTGTGCAGCTGATCGACCACAGCCCCCAGATCACCGCGCGAGATGCCCTGATACATCCGGGTGGAATCGGCGAACCGGTCGGTGATCACAACCTCGCCGCGCGCCAAAGCCGGGCGGATCGTCTTTTCCAGATGGTCGCGGCGGGCGGCAGTGAAAAGCAGGATTTCGGTTTCCGCAGACCAGCGGTCAGGATCGCCTTCCAGCACCAGACGGCGTATATCTTCGGCCCCCGGACTGCCGCCGGGTTCGCGGGTCAGCGTCACAGTATGGCCCAAGCCGCGCAGATGCTGCGCCAAGGCCCGCACCTGCGTGCTTTTGCCCGACCCGTCGATGCCTTCGAAACTGATGAACCGGCCCGCCATTCAGGTGGCGGCGGCCTCGGCGGGCCAGAAGTCGCGAATCAGAATTCTGGTCGCGGTGGTCAGGCGTTTCAGAAACCCGCCCTTGCTCACGTCGGCCTCGGCCACCAGCGGCACCTGCGCATCGGGCAAACCGGGGATGTGAATGACAAGTTGCGCGATCTGCTGGCCCTTGGTCACCGGTGCCGTGATCGGCCCCGTATAAACGATTTCGGCGGTCATCTGTTCCTGCGCCTGAGCCGGCACCAGATGCCGCATGTCTTCGGCCGTGGTCAGGCCCACTACGGATGCCTCACCCATGTAAACCTGAGCTTCGGCAACGCGGTAACCGGATTTCACCAGCGTTTTCAGCGAAAACTGACGGAAGGCCCAGTTCACGATCCGCTCGGCCTCTTCGGCGCGGTCTTTCTCGCTGGCCATGCCGGTGATGGCAAACACGATCCTCCGGTCACCCTGCCTGGCTGACCCGACAAGGCCGTAGCCCGCTTCGGTTGTGTGACCTGTTTTCAAACCGTCGGCGCCGATGTTCAGTTTCAGCAAGGGGTTGCGGTTGAAACGGTTGCCGGGCGCGCGGTCCTTGTAATCGAATTCCGTCATCGCAAAAATCGGATAATGCTCGGGAAACTCTTCGATCAGACGGTCGGCAATGATACCCAGATCGCGCATGCTCATGCGGTGATTGGGGTCGGGCCAGCCCGAGGCATTGGCAAAATTCGATTGCTCCATCCCCAGCGCCTTGGCGCGTTCGGTCATCTGCTGCGCAAACGCTTCTTCCGTTCCGGCAAGCCCTTCTGCCACCACCACGCAGGCGTCATTGCCCGAGTTGATGATGACCCCGTGGATCAGTTCTTCCACTGTTGGCCGGTCTTGTTCGTTCAGAAACATGGTCGACCCCTGCATCGCCTTGGCGCGCGATGATACCGGAAACACCGTGTCCATCGTCACCCGCCCGTCGCGCAACGCCTCGAACAACATGTTGATCGTCATCAGTTTCGACATCGACGCGGGCGGCAGCGGCTCTTCACCATTCTTGTCCATCAGCACCGTATGGGTGGTGACATCCAGGACCCAGGCGGCGGTGGCCTTCGTCTCGAACGCCTGCACGGGTATGGCCAGGACGGGCAGGGCCAGCAGAAGCGTCAGGATGGCAAACAGACGATGGTACATCGGACCTCCGGTTTCAGCGCAGCGCATAGGCGTCGGTAAAGCCCTGTGCCTTGATCTTTTTCAAAAGCGCCGCCTTGTCGCCGGTGCCACTTGCCGTCACGCTCCAGAACTTCTTTCCTTGCGTTTCTTCGGCTTTGATGTCGGCGCTGACGCCGGCCTTTTTCAGACTGTCTGCAGCGCTTTTGGCATTTGCCTCGATGCTGAATATGCCGATCTGGAAGCGGGTGCTGCCAGAGGCGGGCTTTGCGGTGGTGGCCGTCGTGGTTGCGGCG
>JBGSRQ010000181.1:0-1923 GCA_041737515.1 Rhodobacterales bacterium
CCTATCTGCACCGTGGCATCGCCACCCGTGCGTTCGAGCGGCGCTTTGCGCTGGCCGACCATGTGCGCGTGACAGGTGCTGTGCAGGAACACGGCATGCTGCACATCGACCTGGTGCGCGAAGTGCCCGAGGCGTTGAAGCCCCGACGGATCGAGATCGGCCGTGCCACGGATGTGGACGGCAAGGTGGTTGAAACCATACTGGTGGAAACCGCCGAAGTCTGAGCCCGCGCCGCCCCGGACCTGCTCCGGGGCCTGCATTGCAAACCATAGGCCCCGGAACAAATCCGGGGCTGCGACGAAAATCAGAGGCCCCGGATCAGGTCCGGGGCCTTTTCATGGCGATCGGGCAACGCTTACTGCGCCAGCGATTTCGCGAGCCTCATCAGGTTTACCGCCTCGACCCGGTAGCCATAGGGATCCTCCCCGCGAGCGCCCAAGGCCAGATCAATGGCTTGATCCCAACCCCAGTCACCAAGGTATGTGGCCCCGGTCAAAAGC
Source organism: Rhodobacterales bacterium (assembly GCA_041737515.1). GTDB lineage: Bacteria > Pseudomonadota > Alphaproteobacteria > Rhodobacterales > Rhodobacteraceae > JBBQZP01. The sequence goes on from JBGSRQ010000181.1 coordinate 501, forward strand.
TGGCCGAACCCGGCCATCGCCACGCCAAATCGCACATCATCGCCGGGTTCTGTATCGCCCTGCACGATGGGCGTTTCGATCAGTTTGCTTGTATCCTGCCCCGGCTCTTTGTAGCGCAGACGCAAGAAGCCCAACTCGGCCGATGCTGCCTGGTCGTCTGTTGCGCCGGATGCGCCATAGCGCAGCGGATTATTCTTCAGCGCAGGGCTGCCAACGGGCGTCACCTCGTAGATCGCGGTGACGGTATGGCCTGCTCCGATCTCGCCCGCGTCCACCTTGTCATTGTTGAAATCCTCACGCCGGAGCGCACGGGTTTCATAGCCGATCAGGCGGTATTCGGCCACGGTGGCGGGGTTCCATTCGACCTGAATCTTCACGTCATTGGCGATCGGGAACAGCGCACCCGTCAACTGGTCAACCAGCGTCTTGCGGGCCTCTTGCAACGTGTCGATATAGGCCGCCGTCCCGTTTCCGTTCTGTGCCAGCGCCTGCATCGTGGCATCATCCAGATTGCCGCGTCCAAAGCCGAGAACCGATAGATAAACGCCTGTTTCCCGCTTTTTCGCGATGTAGGCGGTCAGCCCCTGGGGGTCATCAATGCCCACGTTGAAATCGCCGTCGGTGGCCAAAAGGATACGGCTGACCTGCCCCTCACCGCCCATCCTTTCGGCCACCTGATAAGCCAGCGCCAGTCCTTCGGCTCCAGCGGTGGACCCGCCGGCATCCAACCGGTCCAGCGCGCCCAGAATGGCGGCCTTGTCGGCGGCTTTGGTCGGTTCCAGAACCTGTCCCGCCGATCCGGCATAAGCGACAATCGCCACCTCATCATCGGTGCGCAGTTGGGCCAGCAGCAGGGAAAGCGACTGTTTCAGCAGTGGCAGTTTGGCAGGGTCGTCCATCGACCCCGATGTATCAATCAGGAATACAAGGTTCAGGGGCGGGCGGTCGTCCGTGGCGGGCAATTTGCCCTGCAAGCCGATATGCACCAGTTCGGTTTCCGCGTTCCACGGCGTCTGCATCACGGTGACGCCGGCCTTGAAGGGCGCGTCATCGGCCTTGGGAGCAGCATAGGAATAGGGGAAGTAATTCACCATCTCCTCGATCCGCACTGCCTCGGGGGGCGGCAACTGGCCTGCATTCAGGCTGTTCCTGACCACCGCATAGCTGGCGGTATCCACGTCGATGGAGAACGTAGACACAGGATTTTCCACCGTCACCTGGACCGGGTTCATGGGAGCGTTGGCGAAGGTTTCGGAATTTTCCGCCGCCGGGGCCACGGTATCAGCAATCATCGGCGATTGTGCTGCCACAGCATCGGCTCCACCTTGCACCAACCCCGTCACCTGCGTTCGCTTGCGGGCCAGCGGCGCAGGGGCTGCGGGCGCAAGCAGTGCCGGAGCCTCTGTCCGGCCAAGGCTTTCCT
>JBGSRQ010000251.1:0-6609 GCA_041737515.1 Rhodobacterales bacterium
ATGGCGGTCGGGGTCGCCGGGTAGTGAAGGGTCAGGCTGTCCATCGGTAAAGCCAAACTTCGCTGTAGGGGCCGTTTTCCAAGGAAAGCTGGGCCCGGAATTCGATTACGGTCGCGTCGCCCGGATCAAAACTGAAAGCCAGTCGCGGACCGCCGGTGTCGGGGTTGATCTGCACGACAGGCTCGCCCAGCATTGTTCCCGCACTCGACGAGAAAACGGCCTTGAGCGCGGAAAGTTCCGCAGGCAGCAAATCCGTCGGCGAAAAGTCGACCGTGGCGACCAGACCGTGCTTGAACGCCTTGCCCATCCGGGTGTTGGTGACTTGCGCCAGCGTCACACCAAGATCAGGCTCCACACCCCATTGCAGGCGGTAGCTGATCTTGTGGGCGCTGCCTGCCGCCCAGACATTCTTGGGCCGCCAGTAGGCCACGATATTGTCGTTGATCTCCATATCCGTGGGGATCTCGATCAAGCTGACTGCGCCCTCGCCCCAACCCTCCATTGGTTCGACCCAAAGCGACGGGCGCTTTTCATAGCGCGCCACCATGTCGGCGTAGTCATCGAAATGGCGCGCGCGCTGCATCAGGCCGAAGCCCTTGGGGTTGGTGTCGTTGAAGGTGCTGATCTGCAACGCCGTCGGGTTCGCCAAAGCGCGCCACAGAATCTCGCCCGCGCCGTTCCACATCAGAAGGCCGTCGCTGTCATGCACGGCGGGGCGGAAATCATCGAACCGGTTGCGGTTGGTGGAATCGAAGAAGAACATGCTGGTCAGGGGCGCGATGCCGACATGCGACATGTCGGTGCGCGGGAAAAGTTCGGCCTCGACCTCCATCCGCAGGGTCGGGCCGGGCGTCACCGAAAAGCGGTAGGCCCCGGCGGTGCTGGGGCTGTCAAGCAGCGCGTGAACCACGAAACTTGCGTTTTCGGGGCCAGGACGTTCGATCCAGAAGGCGATGAAATCGGGGAATTCTTCACCGGTGGGTTCGGCGGTATCAATCGCAAGCCCGCGCGAGGACAAACCGTAATTCTGCCCGGTGCCGATGGCGCGGAAGTAGCTGGCCCCCTGCATCACCATGAATTCGGTAAAGATCTTGGGCTTTTCAAGTTCCGCGCGCAGGCGAAAGCCGGAATAGCCCATCGTGTCGTCCACCGGCATCTGGGGGAAGTTGTTGGTCGTATCAAAGACGCCAAGGTTGAACGGCAGCACCCGCGACATGCCAGCCTCGACAACATTGATCTCGACTGCGCGGGGCACGAACAGGCCTGCCGGAAAGGTATCCAGCCGCAGGCTTGCATCGGTGTGATTCCAAAGCGCATTGCGGTCGGCAAACCAGATGTGCGCAAAATCGTCATAGCTCAGGTTGCGCCACGCCTCCGGCACCTGCGGGCGTGCAACGTAGTCGGCGGCGGCCAGCGCCATTGCCCGGTTCCGCACCATCGCTGCCGAGAACGGCACCGAGTCGCCCGCCGGGGCCAAAGGTGTGACCGGCAGGTTTTGCGCGCGCGCCTGCGTCGCCGCGGCGATGGCCATCAGACCCGCCAGAAACTCACGCCGGATCATGTCTTTGCCCCTTTTCTCGCCCAAGGCTTCTGCTTGAACCATTGCGCGGTATAGGCCGCTGCCGTGATCATCGCAAAGCCAACGGCATTGACCCAGATCATCGAAAGATTGCTGCGGCCGACCACATCGAACACCATGCCCAACTGCAACGCGATGAACATCGAGAACACGAAAACCGCCAGCGATTGCTGACCCACGGTCGTGATCACCGCCATGAACCGCGCCCAGATCGCCGCCCAGACCGGATGATCGGGCCCCGCTGCAAGGCGCGACCCCTTCGGTCCCACAAGGCAGACCGCAAGATACGCCAGCGCCAGAAAATGCACATAGCGCAGAATGCCGAACGACGATTTGTCGATCAAAACCGCGTAGGTCTTGCGCCATTCCTGAATGTCGGGCGAAATGTTGATGATCCGGAAATAGGCAAACGGCACCGATGCCAGAACCACCATGATCGCAAGAATCACCAGCCTGCGGTCAACGGGCGGCGCCTTCAGCCAGCCCTTGGCAAAGGCAAAGCCGGTGAAAAAGATCAACTGCCAGCCGAACGGATCAAAGAACCAGGGGCGGTCCGAATAAGGTTCGGCCGGCAGGGTAAACCCGCCAAGATTGGCGCTCAGCCAGACGCCCGTGACAAATACCGCCACAGCCCAGGTGCCGATCCGCGATAGCGCCATGACCAACGGCATCATTGCCAGAACGACAATATACATCGGCAGAATGTCGAAGTAATTCGGGATATAGCGCAGCGTCAGCAGCGCAGGCAGATAGTCCATCGGGCGGTCGAAAAACTTGTAAAGATTGAGTTGCGCAACATAATCGGTTGAGAAATCGCCGTAGCGGTTCATTGCGGCCAGCGTTGCCGCCACGGCGATGAACAGCGCGATGTGCGCCCAGTAAACCTGCCAGACGCGGAACAGCACCCGCGCCGTTCCGATCCACCAGCCCTGTTCGGAAAATACCCGCCCGAACGCGATGGCCGACGCCATGCCCGAGCAGAACACGAACATTTCGGTCGCATCCGAAAAGCCAAATCGCGCGGGGATCCACAGCGCCAGCCAGTCCGACGGGATATGGGCGATCAGAATGATGAACATCGCGATGCCGCGAAAGAAATCAAGCCGCAGATCGCGCACCCGTGCAGAGGGCGCGGCAGAAGATGCTGCAAGCGCACGATCTGCCCCGATCAGGCCATTCGTTTCCCCCAGGGCGGTCGAAGACATCGCCATGATCCTTAACGTTTAATTGCTATTGTGCCGCCAAAACATAAGGGTCCTGCCGCGCTGCAGCAATAGCCTCCCGGCGCAGCGCCGTAAAGCGGTCTTCGTGCGATCCGCGTCGCGCCACGCGGTTGATCAGAAGGTTCTCCGCCTGATCAAAGCGACCTGCACGAATACCCGCGTCAATTGTCAGGCGTTCGAACACATCGCGTTGCGTGTGGCTCCCGCCGATGCTTTGCAAAACCGGGCGTGCAGCAGTCAGCCCGGCAAAGGACGCGGTGAAATCACCCTCGGCAAAGGCTGCAAGACCGGCGGCGACGGCGCGGCCCGGATGCGCCATGACCTTGTCGAACTCGGCTACCGGATCAGCCGCAGCCGTCGCATCCAGACGCGCCATGAGCTTGGTGATTGCTCCGTCACGGGCGCCGCCCATCAGGGCCAGCAGATAGTGCAGATCGGCGAACGCAAGGCAGGCATCGTCAACCCGGTTTTCGGCCAGATCGGCCAGCTCGTCCCAGCGGTTTCCGACCGACACACCGTCGAGCGAAAGCCGCATCAGAAGGGATGCGGCATTGGCGATATCGCGGTAATCGTCGGTCTTGTCGGTACGAATCCTTGCGTCATAAATCTCCAGCACGGTGGCCACTTCGCCGCGATCAAGGTGCAGCAGCGCCTTGTGCCACCAGACGTGATAGCGAAAGTTGTTGCAGCCCATCCACGAACCCGAGTTGTCCTCGATCAGGCGGATACCGGCCTCGGTTTTGCCAACCGTATCATAGACATGCGCCACGGCGTGCAGACCCCAGGCGTCGTCGGTTGCATGGCGAAGACCCTCAAGCCCGGCCGCTTCGGCTGCGTCAAACTCGCCCGATTCTTCCAGGGCGAATGCGTGGCAGCCCAGTGCAAAGCCGCGCAGCGGATGATCTTCGTGCGCGACCAGCACGCGTTCGACAGACCGGCGCATGCCAGCGCCGTCGCCCATCACAAACCGGATCGCCTGACTGATCTTCATCGCCAGCGTATCGGCGGGGTTGGCGCGCAACACCGCTTCCATCTGCGCAATGGCGCCCGTGGCGCGGCCCGCCATCCAAAGCGACAACGCATCGACAAATGCCCGCTCACGCACCGATGGCGCATCCCCTGCGTGCGCCAGAGCCAGCGCCTCGGCCGCCGTTGCAACCATCTCGCGCCGTCCCAGAAGCAGGCAGAACAGGCCACGGACCGCCTGCGCCATGGCAAATTGCGGGGCGGCTGCAATCACGGCCCCAAGATGCACCGGCGTTGCCGATCCATGCGCCAGAAAGGCACGCACCATGGCGTTCCAGTCATTCAGACTGGTCGTATCCGTCAGGCATACTTCGCCGTGGCAGAGGTCTTGCATCGGTTCTTCTCCTGGAACGTGTTCCATGCACATGTCGGGTTCATTGGCCCGTTTCGCACGCTTGTCGCAAACAAATTGCAGTCAGGGCACGCGGTTGTGACCGGCGGTGATCCTTGTGTAGTCAAAACAGGCGATTGTTACATTTCTAAGCGTTCGAAGAACCGGATTTGTGACAGTTCTCAAGGTTGCCTGATTCCGGTTCAATCCTGCGGTTCGTCCTTCGGGTGCGCTGCACTGACGGCGTCGGTATCCACACCCAACCGGGGGGGCGCAAGATCATAACGCACCGGCGTGCGCGACAGTTTCAAAGGATTGCCGAGGACTCGCAGCTTTCCGCCGATCACATCGGCGGAATCCATCTCTACAACCGTGCCGCGAGCTGCCGCCTGATCCGATGCCAGCGCCTGACGGGTGGTCTGAATTGGCCCCACGGGCACTTTCACCGCTTCCAATGCGGTCACGATGCCCTGCACGGTCTGGCGATCCAGCGCCGTTTGCAGCAGCGGCAACAACGTCTCGCGGTGCGTCAGGCGGGCCGAATTGGTGCGGTATTTCGCATCCTCGGCCAAAGCCGCCACCCCCAGCACATCGCAGAACCGCGCAAATTGCGCATCATTGCCGACCGCCACGATCACATGCCCATCCGAAACCGCAAAGGCATCATAGGGCACGATGTTGGGGTGGCCGTTTCCGCGCCGGATCGGATCGACACCCGAGGCCAGAAAATTCGTGCCCTCATTGATCAGCCAGGCCATCGTCGTATCAACCAGAGAGATGTCGATGTGCTGCCCTTCGCCAGTCTTGTCGCGGTGGCGCAGCGCGGCAAGAATCCCCACCGCCGCATACATGCCGCACATCACATCGGCGATGCCCACGCCCACCTTTGACGGCATCCCCGCAGCCTCGCCGGTCAACGACATGATGCCGCCATAGCCCTGCGCCATCAGATCATATCCCGGCTTGTCGCGGTTCGGCCCGGTCTGCCCGTAGCCCGAGATCGAGCAATACACCAACCCCGGATGCGCCGCGCACAGTGTTGCGTGATCCAGCCCGTATTTCGCCAGCCCGCCGGGCTTGAAATTCTCGACCACAATATCGGCGCGGGAGGCCAGGCGGCGCAGAAACGCCTGCCCCTCGGGGTCGGTCATATCGACGGTCACGGACTGCTTGTTGCGGTTTGCGGCCATGAAATAGGCCGACAGATCCGCAGCCCCCGGCGCGTAGGGCGGCCCCCAGCCACGCGTGTCATCGCCCGCGCCCGGGTTTTCGATCTTGATCACCGTCGCACCAAGATCGCCCAGAAGCTGCGTGCAATAGGGCCCTGCAAGGATGCGGGTGAGGTCCAGGATGAACACGCCATCCAAGGCTCCGGGCGTTCTAGATGCGTCCGTCATACGCCCCCCGGTCAATGATTGCGGCAATCACGGTGAATGTGTCGGCGGTTTGCGCGTCAGCCAAAGCTGCTGCAAGTTCCGGACGAGAGCGCACGGCAACCCCTTCCCCGCCAAACGCCCGGCCAATCGCGGCAATGTCGTGCATCCCGAAATCGACGCCGGCGTTCTTCATCTGGCGCTGGCGCTGTTTCAACTCGATCAGAGCAAGGCTTGCATCGACAAAGACCACAAAGATCGTGCGCAATCGCAGTTCGGCGGCTGTGGCCAGTTCTCCCGCCACCATCAGAAAGCCTGCATCGCCGGAAAAGGAAACGACCACCCGCGCAGGTTCGACCAACGACAGGCCCATCGCAAGCGGCACGGCACAGCCCATCGTGCAAAGCCCCGACGATTGCACCAGCGCGCGCGGTTCGTGACAGGGCCACATCTGCGACAGCAAGATGCGGTGCGCGCCAGAGTCGGCCGAGGCAAGTGTATCGCGAGGCAGACGCAGCGCACATTCGGCGATGACTGCTGCCGGGCCCCATTCATCGGTGATCGGAAAGGCCTTGGCCAGACCGGCGCGGGCCTTGCCCGGCGCGCCATCTTCCCATGTTTTCTGCGGGTTGACCCCATCTGACAGCGCCGAAAGACTGGCCGCACAGCCCGCCACAAAGCTGATTGTTGCATGATGCATATAATGGTGGTTCGGTTCTGACGTGATGTCTATCACATCGGTTTTTGCCGGGTCCCAGATGTTGCGCCATCCGGTCCGCATCTCGATCGGGTCATAGCCCACGCACAGGATCAGGTCGGCGGCATGGATCAACGGCAGCAAGTGTTTGTCGGCCAAGGGCGACAGACCCGCACCGCCCAGCGCCAGCGGATGATCCTCGGGGATCAGCCCCTTGGCCTTGTAGGTGGTGATCACCGGCACATGATGGTGCGAGGCAAAATCGGTCAGTGCCGCACCCGCACCTTCAACCATCGCATCCAGCCCCACAATCATAAGGGGGCGCCTTGCCGCCGCAAGCATGGCGCGGGCACGGTTCAGTGCCGCACCGGGGGCCGGGG
>JBGSRQ010000261.1:0-6290 GCA_041737515.1 Rhodobacterales bacterium
ACGCTGGCGCCGGTGCCCGGAGCGATTGCGGCGGTGGGCGCAGAGGTGGTTTTTGTCGATGTGGCGGGCGATCTGACCATTGATCTGGATGATCTGGCGGCCAAGGTGGCCACGTCCGGCGCGAAGGTTCTGTTGCTGAGCCACATGCGGGGCCATGTCTGCGATATGGACCGCCTGATGGCGGTGTGTGACGCGGCAGGCGTCCGCGTGATCGAGGATTGCGCGCATACGATGGGAGCCACGTTCCGGGGTGTGCCGTCGGGGCGGCATGGTGTGATCGGGTGCTATTCGACGCAAACCTACAAACACGCGAATTCCGGCGAGGGCGGGTTTCTGGTGTCGGACGATGCGCAGGCGATGGCGCAGGCGGTGCTTTTGTCGGGCAGCTACATGCTTTACGCCCGCCACCGTGCCGCACCCCCGCCCGAGGTGTTTGAAAACCTCCGGTTTGAAACCCCGAACATTTCGGGCCGGATGGACAATCTGCGCGCCGCAATCCTGCGCCCGCAGCTTTCCACCCTTGCCGACCGCGTGGCCCGCTGGGGCGTGCTGTATCGCGGGGTCGAGGCGGGGCTGGCAAACACGCCGGGGCTTGCGCTGATTTCGCGCCCGCAGGAAGAGGCTTATGTCGGCTCGTCCTTCCAGTTCCTGCTGCCTGACTGGTCGGCGGCCCGTGTCGAGGCGGTGGTCGCACGTTGTGCCGCGCGGGGGGTTGAATTGAAATGGTTCGGGGCCGATGACCCCGTGGCCTTCACCAGCCGTTATGACCACTGGCGCTATGCCAGGCCCACGCCCCTGCCGCAGACCGATCGCATCCTGGCCGGACTGATTGATCTGCGCCTGCCGCTGACCTTCACGCCAGAAGATGCCACCCAGATCGCCCGGATCATCCGGGATGAGGTGTCGAAGGTGTTTCAGGGGGCCGAAGACGCGCCACAGAACACGGTGACGGCGCAATGATGCGCGCCCTTCTACTCAGCTTTGCACTGGCCGCACCCGCCTTCGCCGAAAGTGACCCGGCAGAGCGGATGCAGACCTGTCTGCGCAAGACCGATGACGCCGCCCGCGCTGCCCGCGCCACGCCGGTCGAGGATCAGATCGCGCAGCTTTCGGTCTGGTCCACCATGGACAGCAGTTGCGTGACCGATGCCGTGGCCGCGTGCAGTTTTGTCTTTGGCAACCAGTCGTGCTTTGTGACGATGCTGGATTACCTGTCGGTGCAATCGCGCACTCTGGCCCGGCAGATGCCAGATCAGGCCGAAGGGTCGGCGCTGATGCAGGAAAATTATGCAGCATGGCTTGAACCTGCCCGCGCGCCGTTCAAGCCGATGGGGCGGTCGCATTGCGAACTGCCGCCCGAGTTTTCCGATACCGCCTGTTCGGCCATCGCAGCCGGCACCGATTACATCACCACGCGGCACTGGCGCAGAACATTTGATCTGGTGGATATCGCCAACCGCTGACGCGCCGCTGAAGCCGCAACCCAACGGCGCTTGCAGCCGTCCGTTTCACCGGGTTGTCACAAAAGGTTGCAGCGTCGCGGGCATTGCTTGAAATCGCTGCAATTGCCCGTGGCGAAGTGCCGCCTTTGGTTGACCCCGGCGGGGGGGCAGAGTAGATGAAAGCCCATGCAAGGGCGCGCCGTGCACCTGTCATGACCGCGCACCCCCACAAAGGAGCATGATGTGGACGTTTTGCACCGCGAATATCTGCCGATCCTGATCTTTCTGGCACTTGCCATCGGGCTGGGACTTGTATTGCTTCTTGCGGCGGCGGTGCTGGCGGTGCGCAACCCCGACCCCGAAAAGGTTTCGGCCTACGAATGTGGCTTCAACGCTTTTGACGATGCGCGCATGAAATTCGACGTGCGGTTTTACCTCGTGTCGATCCTGTTCATCATCTTTGATCTGGAAGTGGCATTCCTGTTCCCCTGGGCGGTGGCCTTTGGCCAGATGTCGATGGCGGGCTTCTGGTCGATGATGGTGTTCCTTGGCGTGCTGACGGTGGGTTTTGCCTACGAATGGAAGAAGGGGGCCTTGGAATGGGCGTGATGGCAGGGGCGAACACCGCCGGGGCCGACATGGATGTGGCCGCAGGTGCCTTGAACCGCGAGCTGCAGGACAAGGGCTTTCTGCTCACCTCCACCGAAGATATCATCAACTGGGCGCGCATCGGCAGCCTGCACTGGATGACATTCGGGTTGGCCTGCTGTGCGGTCGAGATGATGCATACCTCGATGCCGCGCTATGATCTGGAACGGTTTGGCACCGCGCCGCGCGCCAGCCCGCGCCAGTCAGACCTGATGATCGTGGCGGGCACGCTGACCAACAAGATGGCCCCCGCACTTCGCAAGGTTTACGACCAGATGCCCGAGCCCCGCTATGTGATCAGCATGGGGTCTTGCGCCAATGGCGGCGGTTATTACCACTACAGCTATTCGGTGGTGCGTGGCTGCGACCGGATCGTGCCGGTGGATATCTACGTTCCCGGCTGTCCGCCGACCGCCGAGGCGCTGCTTTACGGCATCCTGCAGTTGCAGCGAAAGATTCGCCGCACCGGCACCATCACGCGCTAGGGGGCCGAAATGTCGGACGCATTGAACGAACTTGCTGGCCATATCGAAATGAAGCAATCGGCGGCTGTTGTCGGCGCTCTGGTTGCCAATGGCGAGCTGACGGTCGAGGTTTTGCCCGCGAAGATCGTCGGCTTTGTCGACTTCCTGAAGAACGACAGCGGCTGCCGGTTTTCCACGCTTGTGGACATCACGGCGATTGATCATCCGCAGCGGGCGGCGCGGTTCGATGTGGTCTACCACTTTCTGTCGATGTATCAGAACCACCGTATCCGCGTGAAGCTGGCCCTGCGCGAAGAAGACATGGTGCCGTCGATCCACAGCATTCACCCTTCGGCCAACTGGTTCGAGCGGGAGGTGTTCGACATGTTCGGCATCCTGTTCAGCGGCCACCCCGATCTGCGCCGTATCCTTACCGACTACGGCTTTCGCGGGCATCCGCTGCGCAAGGATTTCCCGACCACGGGCTATACCGAGGTCCGCTATGATGAGGCGCAAAAGCGCGTGATCTACGAACCGGTGTCGCTGGTGCAGGAATACCGCCAGTTCGATTTCATGTCACCTTGGGAGGGGGCCACCTACATTTTGCCCGGTGACGAAAAGAAAGAGGCCGCGAAATGATGGACGGCGATATCCGTGTAAACACCTATGACGACGGCTCGTCCGATTTCGAGACGGGCGAGCAGCGCATCCGCAATTTCAACATCAACTTCGGCCCGCAACACCCTGCGGCGCATGGCGTTTTGCGGCTGGTGCTGGAGCTTGACGGCGAGATCGTGGAACGCTGCGATCCGCATATCGGCTTGTTGCACCGCGGCACGGAAAAGCTGATGGAAAGCCGCACTTACCTTCAGAACCTGCCGTATTTCGACCGCCTCGATTACGTCGCCCCGATGAATCAGGAACATGCGTGGTGTCTGGCGATTGAACGCCTGACCGGCACCGTCGTGCCGCGCCGCGCCAGCCTGATCCGGGTGCTTTTCTGCGAAGTGGGCCGCATTCTGAGCCACCTTCTGAACGTCACCACGCAGGCGATGGACGTGGGCGCGCTGACCCCACCGCTCTGGGGGTTTGAAGAACGCGAAAAGCTGATGGTGTTCTATGAGCGTGCCTGCGGCGCGCGTCTGCATGCCGCCTATTTCCGCCCGGGTGGCGTGCATGTCGATCTTACCCCGCAACTGATTGAAGACATGGATCTGTGGGCTGTCGAATTTCCCCGCGTGCTGGATGATATCGACGGGCTTCTGACCGAAAACCGCATCTTCAAGCAGCGCAACGCCGATATTGGCGTGGTCAGCGAAGATGACATCCAGAAATGGGGTTTTTCGGGCGTCATGGTGCGCGGATCGGGTCTGGCGTGGGATTTGCGCCGCAGCCAACCGTATGAATGTTATGACGAGTTCGACTTCAAGATTCCGATCGGCAAGAATGGCGATTGTTATGACCGCTACCTGTGCCGAATGGCGGAAATGCGCGAATCGACCTCGATCATCCGGCAGGCCCTGGCGAAACTGCGGGTTGAACCTGGTGATGTGCTGGCGCGCGGCAAGATCACACCTCCCAAACGCGGCGAGATGAAAACGTCGATGGAGGCGCTGATCCATCATTTCAAACTTTACACCGAAGGCTTCCATGTGCCCGCGGGTGAGGTTTACGCAGCGGTAGAGGCGCCAAAGGGCGAATTCGGCGTCTATCTGGTGGCCGACGGGTCGAACAAACCTTACCGCGCCAAAATCCGCGCGCCCGGCTTTTTGCACCTGCAGGCGATGGATTACATCTGCAAGGGCCACCAATTGGCGGATGTATCGGCCATCATCGGCACGATGGATGTGGTCTTCGGGGAGATTGACCGGTGATCCAGTACATGACGCTGGCCCTGATCTGGCTTTCGGTATCGTCTGTGGCCGTCACAGTGGGGCGGATGATCGCGAATCCTGTCGTTGCCTATCCGGTCGCCGCCCTTGTCAGCTTTGCGGTGCTGTTCTTGGTGACCCTGCTCTTTTCAGCCGCCTCATCGTTCGGGCTCCTGACCGTTCTTGATTCAATGCCCTTTCCATCGGGAAACAACTGATGCTCCGTCGCTTGTCCGCCACGCAACCTGCCGCCTTCGAATTCACGCCCGCGAACCTTGCCTGGGCCGAGGGACAGATATCGAAATATCCCGACGGCCGTCAGGCCAGCGCCATCATCCCGCTATTGTGGCGCGCGCAGGAACAGGAGGGCTGGCTTTCCCGCCCGGCCATCGAACATGTGGCTGGGATGCTGGGGCTGGCCTACATCCGTGCGTTGGAAGTGGCGACGTTCTACTTCATGTTTCAGTTGCAACCTGTTGGTTCCGTTGCCCATATCCAGATTTGCGGCACCACGTCCTGCATGATCATGGGGGCCGAGGATCTGGTCGGGGTCTGCAAAAGCAAGATTGCGGCCAAGGCGCATACCGTGTCGGCGGATGGCAAGTTTTCCTGGGAAGAGGTCGAATGTCTCGGGGCTCGCACCAACGCCCCGATGGCTCAGATCGGCAAGGATTATTACGAGGATCTGACGCCCGAAATCCTGACCGGCCTGCTGGAGCGGTTCTCCAACGGCGAGGTGCCGACGCCCGGCCCGCAGAACGGACGCTTTTCGTCCGAGCCGAAGTCGGGGCTGACCAGTCTGAAGGTTGAGGCCAAGGACCGCATGGCGCACAACGGATCGGTCGCGCGCGCGCTTGAACTTGGCGACAGCGTCAAACGGATTGACGGGTCCGAAGAACCGCTGGTCACGCCGTGGCGCGGCAAGGCGGTGAAGGTCATTGCGCCCAAGGTCACTGCGGCAGACCCCAAACCCGCCGGCAGACGCCCGGCGGATGCAACCGGCGTGACGGTGCAGGAGGCGGGCGCGCAGTCAAGGGCCAAGCCGGTATCCAGGGCCGATCCGGAAACGACCGCCACGGCGCAGAAGCCTGTTCGCGCAGATGATTCGGCAAAGGTTGCCCCGGCAGGGGCTTTGGCCAAGCCCAGGATGATGAAGGCCGCGCGCAAGGGTGGTGCTGATAACCTTAAGGAAATCAAAGGTATCGGTCCGAAACTTGAAGCGCTTTGCAACCGCCTTGGCGTCTTTCACTTCGATCAGATCGCCGGTTGGTCGGCGGCCGAGATTGCATGGATGGATGACAATCTGGAAGGGTTCAAAGGCCGCGTCAGCCGCGATGCATGGGTTGATCAGGCCACGATGCTGGCAGCGGGCGGCGATACGGAATTTTCGAAACGTGTGACCAAAGGTGATGTCTACTGATAAAAAATCCGCGCAACGCGGGCCAAGAGGGAGATGAAAGCAATGGCCGATGGTTCGGTAAAACAGGCCCCCCTGCTTGCGGGATGGGCAATTGCGGCTGGCGTCGGGCTGGTGGCGTTTGGCGTGTGCATGGTGATCGGGGGCTTCAACGTCCGGCAGGCATCATTCATCGGTTTTGTGCTTTTTGCGATTGTCGGCGTGATCCTTGGCCTGCCGCGGCGCCCGTTGAACGGCCCGGTTGTTGCGGGTGATCTGCCCGCAACCGCGCCAGCCCCATCAGCAATGGCGGCGCAAGCAACGGTTCCGGTGAATGCCGCAGTCGGGGCCGCCATCCCGGCACCTGCCGCCGATATGTCCCCGGTGCCCGCGCCCGCTCCGGTGGCGGCGGCGTTCGTTTCGGACCCGGAAGTGACGGTTGCGCCTGCACCGGTTGCCTCCGCGCTGG
>JBGSRQ010000305.1:0-1552 GCA_041737515.1 Rhodobacterales bacterium
CTTGTCCTTCGCGTTCTCGAAATCGTCCATCGTCACGAACCGTCGACCAAAGCGGGCGGCCATAAGTGCGGCCTCGTTCACAAGGTTCGCCAGATCGGCCCCCGAAAAGCCCGGGCAACCGCGCGCGATGATGCGCAGATCGACATCAGGGCCAAGCGGCACCTTGCGGGCGTGCACCCCAAGGATTTTCTCGCGCCCCTTGATATCGGGGTTGGGCACATGGATCTGGCGGTCGAAACGGCCGGGGCGCAGCAGTGCCGGGTCAAGCACGTCCTTGCGGTTGGTGGCTGCGACGATGATCACGCCTTCGTTCGCCTCAAACCCGTCCATCTCGACCAGAAGCTGGTTCAGGGTCTGTTCGCGTTCGTCATTGCCGCCACCCATGCCAACGCCGCGTGCGCGGCCCACCGCGTCAATTTCGTCGATGAACACGATACAGGGCGCGTTTTTCTTGGCCTGCTCGAACATGTCGCGCACCCGTGACGCACCGACACCTACGAACATTTCGACAAAATCCGAGCCCGAGATGGTAAAGAACGGCACCCCCGCCTCGCCCGCAATGGCGCGCGCAAGCAGCGTTTTACCGGTGCCCGGAGGGCCGACCAGCAACGCGCCTTTGGGGATTTTTCCGCCCAGACGGCTGAACTTCTGCGGATTGCGCAGGAATTCGACGATTTCTTCCAGCTCTTCCTTGGCCTCGTCGATGCCTGCAACATCGTCGAACGTCACCCGGCCATGCTTTTCGGTAAGCAGTTTGGCGCGCGATTTGCCAAAGCCCATCGCCCCGCCTTTGCCGCCACCCTGCATCCGGTTCATGAAGAAGATCCAGATGCCGATCAGCACAAGGAACGGCAGCCAGACACCCAGCACCGACAACAGCCCCGAGGATTCCTGCGCCGTGGCGCGGACTTCCACGTTCTTGGTGATCAGCTTGTCCGTCAGTTCTTCGCCTTCAGGCTTGATGGTGCGGTATTTCTTGCCATCGGTGCCGACGACATCGACGTTTTCGCCGTCCAGCGTGACCGACTTCACCTCGCCCGCGTCAACCTTTGCGATAAATTCCGAATACGACAGGCTTGAGGATGCCGACGTTGCCTGATTGCCGTTGAACACCTGAAAAAGTGCCAGAACCAGAAGGAACAGGACGACCCAGAACGCGACATTGCGAGCATTACCCACGAAGCTACTCCCTAGCAGTGCCGAGGCGCGAAGGGCGTCCGGTCTTTGCTATAAGATAGAGATATGTGCGCGGGGTTCAATGCGATACTAAGAACTGGCTGAAACTTGCCGCAATTGTCGCACTCCAACCATTCGGGTACCCGGCAACAGGGGCTGCAATCAGCGCGTCCCCTTGCCAGACGGCGGGGCTGACGATCAGTGCGTCGCGCGGCAGTCCCGTGGCGCGCCATTGCGAAAGGCGGCGCAGACCCTCTGCGCCCAACGCCCGCACCTGAAAGCCCTCGCAATGGGGTCCGCTCATGATCCAGCGTCCGTCCCAAGGTTGATCTGTACGCGCTCGAGCCAGGTTGAGCGCCTTTGGTTCGCGCATGGC
>JBGSRQ010000334.1:0-2302 GCA_041737515.1 Rhodobacterales bacterium
GCGGCCTCGGCAAAGACGGCAAACGCCGGGGCATCGTCGATACCTTCGATATAAAGGCCAATGGCGGTCACGCGCGAATCGGCAATCAGCGCCTCGGCCAAAGCCGCAAGGCCGATCTGCGCCGCGTTGCCCAGACAGGCAACATAGGCAACAGGCAGGCCCCGCGCCTGCATCGTCATATTGACGATGATGTTGGACGATTGCGACAGCAGCGCCACCCCCCGGTCCACCCGCCGCCCACCGTGCTGGTCAGGCCACAAAAGGGCCCCGTCCAGATAGTTGATCACGCCGTAGCAATTGGGTCCAAGGATGGGCATCTGACCTGCCGCCGCGACAAGTTCGCGCTGCAGCGCGCTCTCGCCCGCCTCTTGCCAGCCGGCAGCAAAGCAGATTGCGCCCCCGGCCCCCATCGCCGCCAGTTCGCGCACAACGTCAACCGTCGCATGGCGGTTGACCCCGATGAAAGTTGCATCGGGCGCAGCCGGAAGGTCTGCCAGGCTGGGATAAGCACCAAGACTGCCAATTGCGGCGCGCTTGGGGTGCACAGGCCAGACCGGGCCATCGAAACCCATTCTCGCGCATTGCTCTATCACGTTCTCGGCCCAGCCCGAGCCCAGAACGGCAATGGATCGCGGACGCAAAAGGCGCGACAGATCGCGAGTCATTCGCGCCACCGGATGGGACGCAACCCGCCGGGGGCTGTCTGCCCCCGGACCCCCGAGGATATTTGAGAACAGAAAAAGGTAAAAGCAAGGTCAGCCCCCTGCCCGGACGTACCGGACAGAGGGCCTTTTCCCGTTACGGTCATCGGCGTCCCCGCCTGTACCGTGCTGTCAATCTGGCGCACCAAGGTTAAAACTCCGTTACCGCTTTCAGCTTTTTCTGTTCACAAATATCCTCGGGGGCGGGGTCCGGGGAGGGGGCAGACAGCCTCCTCCCCGGTGCGCCGGGTCATGCCCCGAGAGGTCTCAGAAGATCACGCGCAATGATGTGACGCTGTATCTCGGACGTGCCGTCCCAGATCCGCTCGACCCGCGCATCGCGCCAAAACCGCTCCAGCGGCAGATCATCCATCAGACCCATGCCACCATGCACCTGAATGGCTCGGTCGGTGACGCGGGCCAGCATTTCGGTGGCATATACCTTGGCCGATGCGATTTCGCGGTTGGCTGGCAGTCCCTGATCCAGCCGCCAGGCGCTGGCGAGGGTCAGGTAGTCGGCCGCATCGATCTCGGTTATGCTGTCGGCCAACTGGAATCCCACGCCCTGAAACTTGCCGATCGGCTGGCCGAACTGGCGGCGTTCGGCGGCATAGGTCAGCATCAGATCAAACACCCGGCGCGCGCGGCCCACCGACATGGTCGCGACCGTGATCCGGGTGGCATAGAGCCAGTCGTTCATCACCGCAAAACCGCCATCCACCTCGCCCAGAACCTGCGCATCGGGCAGTCGGCAATTGTCAAATTCAAGGATCATGTTCTTGTATCCGCGGTGGCTGACCGATTTGTAGCCATCGCGGATCGTGAACCCCGGCGTGCCACGATCCACCAGAAAGGTCGTGATCTTCTTGCGGGGTGTGCTGGTGCCTTCCTCTTCACCAGTCGCCACGAAAACGATCACGAAATCCGCATGTTCCGCACCCGAGATGAAATGCTTGGAGCCGTTCACAACCCAGTCGCCGCCCACGCGCCGCGCCGAGGTCTTCATGCCGCGCACGTCCGACCCCGCATCAGGTTCGGTCATCGCCAGAGCATCCATCCGTTCGCCCCGCACGGCGGGCAGAAGATAGCGCTCGATCTGCTCGCCCACACAGGCCATCAGGATGTTCTGCGGGCGGCCAAAGAAATGCGTCAATGCCATCGACCCACGGCCCAACTCGCGTTCAACCAGCGCGAAATCGACATGGCTCAGTCCCGGCCCGCCCACACTTTCGGGGAAATTGCTGGCGTAAAAACCAAGCTCGATCACCTTGCGCTTGATCTCTGCGCCCAGATCGGAGTCGACAAACCCCAGTTCCTCAACCCGTTTTTCATGCGGATAAATCTCGCGCTCGACAAAGTTGCGGACGGTCGAGACGATCATTTCCTGCTCGTCGCTCAGGCCAAAATTCATGTCACACCTTGGGGTCTGGGTTGATGGTAAAGCCGTCGACGGGAATCGCCTGACCGCTGATGCGTTTTGCGGCATTCGACGCAAGGAACAGCGCCAGCGCCGCCACGTCATCCGCATCGACAAAAGTGCCCAGCGCCGTGCCTGCCGCATAGCCCTCGCGCACAGCGTCGGGCGTCATGCCCTTGGCGGC
>JBGSRQ010000365.1:0-2051 GCA_041737515.1 Rhodobacterales bacterium
GGCCGATCTCGCCACCGTCCACGGTGACGGCCGCGTTGTTCGACATGTTCTGCGGCTTGAACGGTGCAACGCTCAGCCCGCGCCGCACCGCCGCGCGACACAAGCCTGCGACCAGAAGGGACTTGCCGACATTCGACCCCGCCCCCTGGATCATCAGCGCGCTCACGTCCAGCCACACCCTGCAACGGAAAATGCAGATGAGTATTTGGACAAAGATGAAATCAAATGGGCTTCATCTTTGTGAAAATACTCATGCAATGCCGGGGGCGGGCGCAGTCGGTTCAGAATTCCACCCCTTTCTGCGCCTTGATGCCCGACCGGAACGGATGCTTGATCAGCGTCATTTCCGTGACCAGATCGGCGGCCTCGATCAGCGGATCCTTCGCGTTTCGGCCGGTCAGGACCACATGTGTCAGGGGAGGTTTTTCCTCAACCAGAAAGCGCACGACTTCGGCAACATCCAGATAATCATAGCGGAGGGCGATATTGATCTCATCCAGCAGCACCAGACGGATTTCGGGATTCAGGATCAGCTCTGTCGCCTTGGCCCAGCCCGCTTGCGCCATCTCGATATCACGCGCGCGGTCCTGGGTTTCCCAGGTGAAGCCTTCGCCCATCGCGTGGAACTGGCAAAGCGTGCCGAAATGTCCCTCTATCATCCGGCGCTCGCCGGTATCCCATGCACCCTTGATGAACTGCACCACGGCGCAGGGCATCTGATGCGCGATGCAGCGCAGGATCATCCCGAAGCCCGAGGAGGACTTTCCCTTGCCCGCCCCCGTGTGCACGATGATCAGACCCTTCTCGCCCGCCTTCGTCGCCATGATCTTGTCGCGCGCGGCTTTCTTCTTGGCCATCTTGACCGCGTGGCGGGCGTCGGTATTTGCCGCAGCGTCCGCACCGGTGTCGTTTCCGTCCGTCATCCGCCGGTCCCCCGCCTTGACAATACCACCCTTGCGGCCTCAGGTGGGCGCGCACTGGTGCCTGTGTCTATGACAGGCGAAGAGGGAATGCGACACGGTTTGCGACCCCTTGGGTCAAAAATCCGCAAGCGCAGCCGCCCCCGCGACCGTGACCGGAGAGATGTCCAGCCACTGACCATCAGGTTGGGAAGGCGGACATCGGGGGGAAACCCGCTCTGCAAGCCGGGAGACCTGCCAGTGACGAGAATTTTACGGGCGGACGGGGTGTTCCGCGACCGGGCGGCTTGGGCGCATGGCCCCGGCCCTTGGGCGCGCATCCTTTTGCCAAGGGATTGGACATGAGCGCGACACTGCACATCTGCACCACCTGCAAGCGCGAGGGGATGGACCCTGACGCACCCCGCCCCGGTGCGGTGATGTTTGCGGCGTTGGGCGCAGCCCCGCCCGAGGGTGTCACGCTGGTGCCGATCGAATGTCTGTCCGCGTGTTCCAACGGGTGCGCCGTGGCGCTGTCGGCCCCCGGCAAGTGGTCCTATGTCTACGGCAATCTGGACCCGGACCTGCACGCCGCAGCCATTCTGGAAGGCGCGTCCCTTTACGCCGCTTCACCCGACGGCATCGTGCCCTGGCGCGCGCGGCCGGAGATTTTCCGCAAGCAATCCATCGCCCGCATTCCGCCCATGGAGGCCACATGACCGCCCTTGATAAAATTCCCGTCACCGTGATCACCGGCTTTCTGGGGTCCGGCAAGACCACGCTGATCCGGCACCTGATGCAAAACCCGCAGGGCAAGCGGCTGGCGGTTCTGGTCAACGAATTCGGGACCTTGGGGGTTGACGGCGAGATCCTGAAATCCTGCGCCGACGACAACTGCCCGGTCGAGAACATTGTCGAACTGGCCAACGGTTGCATCTGCTGCACCGTTGCCGATGATTTCATTCCCACGATCGAGGCGCTGATGGCGCTGCCGGTGCGCCCCGACCATATCCTGATCGAAACCTCGGGGTTGGCCTTGCCCAAGCCCTTGCTCAAGGCGTTCGACTGGCCCGCGATCCGCAGCCGCATCACCGTGGATGGTGTGGTGACGCTGGCCGATGCCGAGGCCGTGGCGGCGGGCCGTTTTGCCCC
>JBGSRQ010000394.1:0-5507 GCA_041737515.1 Rhodobacterales bacterium
TGCGCCTTGGCTTTTCCAGCCCGCCCCCGCGCCCAAGGCCCGGAAACAGGGCCCGCATTTCGGCCTGCGCCGCAGGTCCGAACGCTGCCGCCGTCAGGTCGCCCGGCACCATGCTTTCGGCCAGCAGACCGCCTGCGTAGACGATCTGATGGCTGTCAAACAGCAAATGCACATACGTCACGCAGTCGCGTTCGATCTGGCGGATCGAGCGGTCGTTGATCAGATGATGGGCCGTGGCCAGCACCTGCCGGGCACCGAACAGGATCTCGGCCATCTCGTCGCGCAACAGGATGCGGTGCTGCGGCGAGAGCCAGACCTCGTCATTGCGGCCAAGCGCGAAGGGAGCAATCCGGATCGGCGCGAACATGCCCTTGCCCGGAACACTGCGCTGTCCGACCCAGCGCAGGATCTGCGTGCCGTGATCATAGGTGATGACCCGGTCGCCCGCGGTCAGCGATTCCACCGGGCGCGGCCCGTTCGGGGTAGAGATCATCGTGCCCGCAACGAAACAGGGCACCACCGGCGGTTCGGACGGAAACGCCTTGAACGGCAAGCGCTCTGCGCGGGGCGGGGCTGCACCGGGGCCGTATTGCAGCGTGCCGGGCGTGATCGGGTCGGTCTGAAACACCACATTCGCGGGGTTCGTGAAAATCTCGTGCGTGGCGGACGAGGCGCGACCCTGAAACTGGTCATGCTGCGGGTTCAGGGCGCTGAAGATTGGCCCCACAGGCGGATTGGAGGCAGGCCACGCGCAAATATCGACAAGCTGGCCGTTGTTGAAAAACGGATCGTTCGGGTTTTCCTGCCGCACCACGATGCGGAAAATCTGCGATGGCAGACCAAGTGGCTGGACCCCCGTCAGGGTCACCGCCACATCGTCGCCATTGCCGCCACTGGTAAGATTTGAAAAGGTGGCGATCTGGTCACCACGCAGGAACAGTTCAACAACCATTCTGGCCTCCTCCGAAGTATCAACCCCGAGTTGTAGCCCCCTTTGCCAGATGTGGTTCAGTTTTCCCGGTCTGTCAATGATTTCCGGGCAGAAAACCTCGTGGCGTCGGGCTTTCCTTTTCGCAAGCTGCATCCTATAGCGGGCGGGCGGGATACCCCCGCGCCAGCCCGGACCCGTCAGCCCGGATCAGCGGAGCGAAGATGCGCACGATCACCACGACCCAAGACCTTGCCGCGTTCTGCGCCGCCGCCAAAGCCGCCCCCTATGTCACCATAGACACCGAATTCCTGCGCGAGCGAACCTATTGGTCCAAGCTGTGCCTGATCCAGATGGCCTTGCCCGCGCCTGATGGCGAAGGCGTTCTGATCGACCCGATCGAAGGCGCGGATATGTCGCTGGAACCGCTTTACGACCTGTTCCGCCATACAGCGACGGTCAAGGTGTTCCACGCGGCCCGGCAGGATCTTGAAATTTTCTTTGTCGAAGGCAATGCATTTCCCGATCCGCTTTTTGATACGCAGGTGGCCGCGATGGTCTGCGGCTACGGCGAGCAGGTCGGCTATGAGACGCTGGTCAAGAAGATCGCCAAGGAAAATCTGGACAAGACCTCGCGCTTTACCGACTGGTCGCGCCGTCCGCTGACCGAGGCGCAAAGTGTTTACGCGCTGGCCGATGTAACCCATCTGCGGGTGGTTTATGAAAGCCTTGCCGCACAGATTGCCAAAAGCGGTCGTCAGCACTGGGTCGAGGAAGAGCTGGCCATATTGACCGATCCCGCGACCTATACCATCCACCCGGAAGAGGCGTGGCTGCGGATCAAGACGCGTACCAACTCGGGCCGGTTTCTGGCGGTGGTCAAGGAACTGGCACGGTTTCGCGAAACCTATGCGCAATCCAACAACGTGCCGCGCAGCAGGGTGATGAAGGACGACGCCTTGCTTGAACTGGCCTCGACCCGGCCGGTGACGGTGGATGATCTGGGCCGATCGCGGCTGTTGCTGCGCGAAGGGCGGCGCGGCGATATTGCCGATGGAATACTGGCAGCCGTCAAGGCCGGGCAGGAGATGCGGACCGAAGACCTGCCCAAGCCGGACCTCAGCCGGGATCAGTTGCAGGTCAACCCGGCGCTGGCTGATCTTTTGCGCGTGCTGCTGAAAGCCAAATCCGAAAGCCTTGGAGTGGCGGCCAAACTGATCGCCTCGGCGTCGGACCTTGATCTGATCGCCGCAGGCCAGCGCGATCTGCCCACCCTGAAAGGCTGGCGTGCCGAGGCCTTCGGGCAGGATGCGATCCGGCTTTGCAAGGGCGAGATTGCCCTGTCGGCCAAGGGCAGCGAAGTGCGGGTCGTGACGCTTTAACGGCGGCTGGACAGCGCGTTTCCGGACCCTTGCACAACAATCTGGCGGATCGATTCCAACTGGCGGTTGGTCACAAACGCGCCCACCGTCACTTCACGCGAGAACTGGTTCACGACCGGGTTCGGCTGAAACGGCGGCGCGATGCGGAATTCGTAGACCTGGACGCCGTTTTCATCCAACTCCAGCGGCACCAGCGCGCCGTTCCAATAGCCCTGGGTCGGCGGCAGGCCCTTGGCGCGCACGATGGCCCCGCCCTGCACGGCATCAACGTTCAGGGTCAGCACCTGCGCCACCAATGGCCGTGGATCGACAGGCCTGCCCGCATCCACCGCGACGGTTTCTATCGGTTGTGACCGGCCAAACCAGTTGAACGGATTGAGGCGCGAGTCGCGGATGCGGCCACAACTTGTCAGCACCAGCATCACCGACAGCAAGATCACCAGCGGTCTGAACATGCACTTCCCCCAATATGTTGCCCCTTGGGTAGCCGATCAGCCGCGCTTTGAAAAGCGCCTCTGCGGGCCGGGGTGGACGTTTTGCGCCCATTGTCCTACCTCAACATCACGCCACCGGAGAAATTGATGACCCCCGCCTTCGAAGACATTGCCGAGACGTTCGAATTTCTGGACGATTGGGAAGACCGCTATCGCCATGTGATCGACCTTGGCCGCGCGATGCCCGCCTTGCCCGAAGCGTTCCGCGTGCCCGCAACCAGGGTTGACGGCTGCGCCAGTCAGGTCTGGATCAGGCCGGTTGTCTCCGGGCAGGGGCCGGACGCGATATTCGATTTCGAAGGCGAAAGCGACGCGATGATCGTGCGCGGCCTCGTGGCCATCCTGCACGCGCTTTATTCCGGGCTAAGCGTGGCCGAGGTGGGCCAGGTTGACGCGCCCGCCGCCTTGGCGCGGCTGGGGCTGAACGAACATCTGTCGGCGCAAAGATCAAACGGTGTGCGCGCAATGGTGGAGCGCATCCGAAACGTCGCTGCAGAGGCCGAGGCTGCGGGTCAGACCGGGGCTAGACCCGCTCTACCGTGATCCGGTCGGTGTAGAACGCCATATGCCCGGCGATGTCCCTGACTGCATCATGCGGCGTCTCGTAGGACCAGACCGCGTTGACCAGCGTGCCGCCGGGCGCGGAAACCGAATAGTAGCTGGCGACCCCCTTGTGCGGGCAGGTGGTTTCGCGCGCGGTCTTGTCCATCAGGGCCAGCGCCATATCGTCGCGCGGGATATAGATCACGGGCGACATGCCGCCTTCGGTCAGTTCCAGCGCCCGCGTGGTCTCGCCGATCACGGCGTCGCCCGCGCGCACGACATAGGTGCCGGGGGCCTTGCGGATGGTGATATGTGCCATGTCGGTGATCCTTTTGCAGCGTTGGCGCGACCCTAGTCCGACAGGCGCGCGCGGCGCAATGCTAAAGCGGGGCGCACGCGGCAAGAAGCCAATGCTTTGCCGCGTCCGACACGCGGGGCAGGGCCAGATCCCGTGCCGTTGCATGATAGGCATCCAGCCAATGCCGCTCGCCGCCCGACAGCCAGTCCGCCCGGATCAGACGGCGGTCAAACGGCACAAACGCCAGTGTTTCAAAGGAATATTGCGCGCGGGCATCGCCGCCGGGCAGCGCCGGCGCATCCTGAACCACGATCAGGTTTTCAAGCCGGATGCCAAACGCCCCCTCGCGGTAATAGCCGGGTTCGTTCGACAGGATCATCCCGGCCTCCAGCGGCACCTCGCCCAGACGGCTCAGGCGTTGCGGCCCTTCATGCACGGACAGGAACGCGCCGACACCGTGGCCGGTGCCGTGATCGTAATCCTGCCCCGCAAGCCACAGGTTATAGCGCGCAAGTCCGTCCAGATCGCGGCCCGCCAGCCCGCGCGGAAAGCGCACGCGCGAAATGGCAATCAGGCCCTGCAACACGCGGGTATAGGCCGCGCGGGCATCATCACCGGGATCGCCCACGGCAACCGTTCGGGTGATATCGGTAGTTCCGTCGATATATTGCGCGCCGCTGTCGATCAGCAGCAGTTCATTCGCGCGGATCGGGCGGTTGGTGTCTTCGGTCACGCGGTAATGCATCATCGCGCCATTCGGCCCCGCGCCGCAAATGGTATCAAAGCTGAGGTCATGCAGCATGTTCGTCGCGCGCCGAAAGCCTTCCAGCGCGCTGACCACGGCAATCTCGGTCAGCTTGCCGGTGGGGGCCTCGGCATCCAGCCATGCCAGAAACTCTACCATCGCCGCACCGTCGCGGGCATGAGCTTCGCGGATACCGGTCAGTTCAGCGTCGGTCTTTCGGGCTTTGGGCAGGCGGCAGGGGTCGTCGCCCTTGGCGATTTCTACCCCTGCCTCCTGCAATTCGTGCTGAACGGCCAGAGGGGCGGTTGCCGGGTCCACCCGAACCGGGCCAAACAAGGTGTGCAGGGCGGGAACAAACGCCTTTTCAGGGCGCAGGATGACCTGAGGGCCAAGATGCGCGCGCAGGGCGTCGTCAAACTTGGCCGGGTCGGTGAACAGAGTCAGGCGCGCATCCTCATGCACGATCGCAAAGCCGTGCAGGATGGGAATGCGCGCCACATCCGAGCCGCGGGTGTTCAAAAGCCAGCAGATGCTGTCGGGAAGCGTCAGCACCGCCGCCGTCTGCCCCGCCTTGCGCAGCGTTTCGGCCAGCTTTGCCCGCTTGTCGGCACTTGAGGCACCTGTCAGCGTATCGGGCTGGACGAAGGCTTT
Source organism: Rhodobacterales bacterium (assembly GCA_041737515.1). Lineage (GTDB taxonomy): Bacteria > Pseudomonadota > Alphaproteobacteria > Rhodobacterales > Rhodobacteraceae > JBBQZP01. The sequence goes on from JBGSRQ010000394.1 coordinate 5,042, forward strand.
GCCGTGCGGAGGAGCGGGTTGATCCGACCAGATCGAATCCACAAAATTCTTGCATTGGCGCAGGGTTACGTCGCTGCTTTCAAGTGCAATCTCAAGTTTTGCAATCTCGTCTGCGGTATGAAGCCAGGGGTCAAACCCAACCACGCCCTGGGCCAGATGGTCGCGCAGCCAGTCGCCCGGTTTCACCTCGGGCCACGCGACCGGAGTATAGGCGGATTGGCTGACCTGCGACTTGACCTGGGTGCGGTAACGCGCGTCAACAAAGACGCCGGCAATATCGGGCAGCACGATGCAGAACCCGGCTGATCCGGTAAACCCGGTCAGCCAGGCCAGACGTTCATCCCGGTCGGCGACATATTCACCCTGATGCGCATCGGCACGGGGCACGATGAACCCGGCCAGTCCGTCCGCCGCCAGAGCCGAGCGCAACGCCGCCAGCCGGGCAGGGCCCTGCGCCGGATCGGCC